>JADFVM010000157.1 GCA_015222555.1 Pseudomonadota bacterium | reverse complement strand
TGTTTACATAACATTATGAAAATATTTCTATGAAATGAGTGGTGTTAAGAGAAAGCCTATGAAGGTTTTCTCACCTAAAAAGTATCCATCGGGAAAGCGCTCGGCCACTGATGTGCTTTCCGGCGGAAAACTAAATATATTTTGATTCCCCTCCTTTCACATGATAGGATTCCACTTAGATAGATTTAATTTCATAACCGGTATCATATGAAAAATGCACTGAAGAGGCTGTTTAAGAGAAAAATAATTATTATTCTTCTTTTTTTTGTATTTATTTCCCCTGTTTTCTTTGTTTTTTTGATCCTTGAAAGAACACCTGCATCATTGACATCAAAAGTGGTTGATGCAGATGATGCCCGTCGTGCGAAAGAGACAATAAAAAGATCCTTAAGGCCTTTTAGATATCCATCCGATTCTGCTACAATTTATGCAAATGAGGAGGATCTTAATGCCCTTATGGCCTTTATTTCACGGGGAGTAAAGAACTTTTCCGGTCAAGTTGAAATCGGGTCCCGGGGGCTGCATTCTGCGATGACTTTACGTATACCTCATAATCCCATTGGTGATTATGTCAATTTACGCTTTGGTCTTGAACCCTCAGAATCGGGGCTGAAAATATTTCAGGTCTCTCTTGGGAAAATTAAAATCCCGGGGCGAATGGCTCTTCCGATGCTACGTATTTTTCTTAACATGGTGCTCGATGAAGAGGGCGGTACCGCGGCGTTGAAGGCTGTTAAATCAGTAAATATAGCGGGTAAAAAGGTCAGCCTAAAACTCCAGCCTGTTCCCGGCTTTAAATTGAAACTTGCTAAATATAAAGGCATGCTAAAAGATTTTCGTGATGAGGTCGCTCTATTGGGTGATCCCAATGTTGTACGTATTTACTATAAGATGCTGGAAGAACATTCAAGGGATATTCCTAAGAAACAGCCTGTTTCTCTGGCAAATTTTATGGGCCCACTATTTAGAATGGCAAAGGACCGGTCGGACTATAAATTGACGGAACCGGCCGATGAAAACCAGGCGGCACTTCTGGCTCTGGTCATGTTTTTCGGATCTCACCGTTTTGAGAGTCTCATCGGTCCGGTGCGAACTGAAGAAATGAAGTTGCAACGTCGCAGCTCTCCCAATGCTGTTCTTGGTGATCGAAGGGACCTTAGGTTGCACTTCCTTATTTCAGCCGGAATTAAGGTTATTTCTGATAAAGGAATTACCTATACTGTTGGAGAGTTTAAGGAATTGCTTGATTCCAGTCAGGGGGGGAGTGGTTTTAGTTTTGCCGACCTTGCTGCGGACCGCGCAGGATTACGTTTTGCCGAAGTTGCAGTTGACCGGTCGGGCGGTGCGCGAAAATTACAAAGGCTTTTCTCTGAAAATGCCAGTGAAGACACTTTTTTCCCGAATGTTGCAGATCTGCCTGAAGACCTTTCGAAAGAAAAATTTGAGAGTCTATATGAAAACATTGAAGCTGCCCCATACCTTAATATGGTCAATAAAATCGATGCAAGAATAGATCAACTCCCTTTATATATAAGAGATATGACATAAGAGAATGAAAGCTTAGATAAATAATCTTAAAGGAGGTATTAAAAATGTCTTACAGTTATGAGGAGTTAAAAAGTAAAAATGTGAGTGATCTCCGTAAAATTGCCAAAGAATCGGAACAGGAAGCCTTAAAAGGCTACAGCCAGCTAAACAAGGAACATTTGCTCGAAGCGATATGCAAGGCCTTCAATGTTGAAATGCATGCACATCATGAAGTTGTTGGCGTAGATAAGGGGAAAATCAAATCTGAAATCAAAGCTTTAAAGGCCAAACGAGAAGGAGCTCTGGTAGAAAAGAATAGAGGTGAGCTCAAGCGCATCAGACGACAGATTCACAGTCGCAAAAGAGCCTTGAGGCGTGCCACCGTCTAAAGAAGAGACTAGTCATCCTGAAAGAACTCGAAAATGTAAATAAGGATGAGGGACGTTTTATTTCGGGTAATGTCGTCCCCCATTAATAGCAATGAAAGCGCTCGTTAAAATAATAGATTATGTCGCGGCTGTCTTGATGGGAACGGCTACAGTCTTTTTCATTTCTCTCTTTGTTGACAAGCAGTGGAATATGATTGCTGCCATGTTTGCAGGGATGTGCATAGGAATGATTGTTCTGTTTATTGTTACCATCCTTTTTGTCAGAGTATCCACCTTTTTTCAGATTATGCCGGCAGGTATGATAATTACAATGTTTTCAGGTATGGCCGCAGGCATGGTTTTGACAAGCGCTGAGGTTGACCGGGTTGTTCTTTTTAAGGTGGCCGTTATTTTCTCTCTCTTAATCCAGTATATGATGGATCTTTATAACCTGAAGCTAAAAGGAGAGATTTCCCTTGGAAGAAAATCACGATAAGTGGTGGGACAAGTGGGATAAAGCGGCCGCTGGTTTTGATTTCATAAACGGCGGCGTTGAATTACGCTTTGGCGAAGAAAAGGCTGAGTGGTTTTCCCAGGCAACAGGAACAACGCTGCTCGTCGCCATCGGTACGGGACTCGACATCCCTTATTTCAAGGACGATCAACATATAATCGGTCTTGATATCAGTATGAAGATGCTGGAAAAGGCGCGGGCAAAAGAGGTGGGTCATAAAAGGGTGGACCTCGTCCGGGCTGATGTTCAGGAACTCGGATTTGCAGACAACAGCATTGACACTGTTGTCACATCCTGTACCTTCTGTTCCGTCCCCGATCCTGTCCTGGGGCTTAAAGAGCTTCGTCGCGTACTAAAGCCCGGCGGCAGGCTTCTCATGTTCGAGCATGTGAGAAGTGATATCTTCTGGATGGGGCCTATGATGGATCTGCTTACAAAGGTAAGCCGACGGTTCGGACCGGACCTTAACCGGCGAACGAAAGAAAATGTTCTCAAAGCTGGCTTCAAGCTTACTCGAGAAGTGAATCTTTATCTGGATATGGTCAAACTTTTTGAGGCGATTAAAGAAATATGAAATTAGGAGAAACTGGCGATATCAGTCAGATTAAACCTTTCAGGTAGCCCTTTCTTTTTTCAGTAGGAAATTTTTCAATGGCGTATCTCAGCATGGTTCTGGGCATGGTTTTGTAATGTTTTATTAAGAAAGTTACCTCAGCATTAAGATCACCCTTTCCGGTTTCACGCAGCATCCATCCTACGGCCTTATGGAGGAGATCCTCTTTGTCTGATAGGAGAATTTCTGAGATTTTTAACGTGTCGTCAAATTCACGGCTTTTATAGGTGTCGGGATTGACCGGGTGATGCTCCTTATAGGCATCCTTGGTTTTGCCTACAAGGCTTTCCAGCGGTTCACTTGAATCAAATACGCTTCTGGTAATAGGATCCACTTCTTTTTCAATCTTGTGGCCCTGGCCGAACTGCTTGGTCACATGGGCGGATCGGATAATGGTGACCTGATTTCCTTGAGAAAGTAATCACGCTTATCCATAATTCCTGCCTTCATATGGGAGGTCAGCCCGGCTTTAATCACTTCTGATATGGCGATTGCCTTGTTTTTAATGATTTTATGGGCGATGAACCTGAAATTGATTCCGAAGATGACAAGCAGAATGAGTGCTGCCACCAGGAGAAAGGTAATTAAGTTTCTAACAGTAAGGGTTCTGATCCTTGGTTTTGTCATTGTTCCCTCTTCGCTCAGGAAGGATAGTATAGGTCTCTTTAATTTCAATGATGGCACAAAATTTCTGGAGACTTGCACATGAATCATGAAGATATTTAAATACGGACTGGCAGGCACATCAATGCAAAGACCTTTTTACTGAATCTCATTTTCTTTCTATTCTAATTCAATTTGCTCTGTTGCAATAGTTGCCAAAAACCGTTAAAATATACGCAAATCAAAAAT
Source organism: Pseudomonadota bacterium (assembly GCA_015222555.1). Lineage (GTDB taxonomy): Bacteria > Desulfobacterota > JADFVX01 > JADFVX01 > JADFVX01 > JADFVM01. The sequence goes on along the minus strand of JADFVM010000157.1, from coordinate 18,707 downwards.
TTAATCTGGAGGGATTATCCCTCCTTTTTTTATTGAGTTCTTAAAATATGAAAAAAGAAGCTTTACACAGAATCCGGGAAATTCCCTACAACTATACCTCCTTTTCTGACAGGGAAATTATCATCCGCTACCTGGGAGAAGAGATGTGGCATCTCATCGAGGAACTGCGCGGCTCCCGCCGTACAGGACGTTCGGCACGCATGCTCTTTGAAGTGTTGGGTGACATGTGGGTACTTAACCGCAATCCCTATCTCATGGAGGACCTGGAGAAGGATGTTAAGCGGCGCAAGGCGCTTATTGATGCGCTTAACCATCGTCTTCACCAATTTGAGGAGCGGGCTGCCGGAAATGACAAGGCATTACTGCTCTTAAAGGCCGCCCGTAAAGCAGTAGACGATTTTTCCAGTAGTTTCGATAGGAATGTTAAATTTAGAAAAAAGGTGACCAAGTCCCTCTCCCGAATTACCCGAAAGGACAATATAGACTTCGGTGGCCTGGCGAAGGTGTCTCATGCCACCGACGCCACTGACTGGCGCGTGGAGCATCCCTTTGTCGTCATTATGCCGGACAGAGAAGATGAGGTGGCACCTATTGTCAAGGCCTGCATCGAGGCAGGTCTTACCATTATTCCCCGTGGAGGTGGAACAGGGTATACGGGAAGCGCCGTTCCTCTGGATGCCAAAACGGCGGTAATCAACACCGAGAAACTGGACAGTCTTGGCGACATTGAAGAAGTCTCTCTTCCCGGTGTAGAGCAGGCAGTTCCAACGGTAGAGGTTGGCGCGGGTCTGGTTACGCGGCGTGTGTCAGATCTGGCGGCTGCCCATGGCCTTGCCTTTGCTGTAGATCCCACCTCGCAGGATGCCTCTACCATCGGTGGCAATATCGCCATGAATGCCGGCGGGAAAAAGGCTGTGCTCTGGGGCACTACGCTGGATAATCTTGTCTCCTGGCGCATGGTTATGCCCGATGCCACCTGGCTGGAGGTGGATCGTCTCAACCACAATCTGGGGAAGATTCATGAACAGACTTTGGTCAGTTTTCGCATTACGCGATACAACGCAAATGGCAAGACGCCTCTTGGCGAACCGGAGCAGATTGACATCCCCGGTGCAGATTTAAGAAAAAAAGGTCTCGGCAAGGATGTGACGGACAAATTTCTTTTCGGCCTTCCCGGTGTTCAGAAAGAGGGCTGTGACGGGATGATTACGTCGGCCCGTTTCGTCCTGCATCGCATGCCTGAGCAGATCCGAACACTCTGCCTCGAATTTTTTGGCACCGACCTGTCCCGATCCGTCCCCGCCATCGTCGAGGTTAAAGACTATCTGGAAGGTCAAAAGGGACTCATGCTTTCCGGTCTGGAGCATCTCGATGAACGTTATGTCAGGGCGGTGAATTATTCCACCAAAGCTGCCAGGCGGGAACTCCCCAAAATGGTGCTTATCGCCGATATTGCCAGCGATGATTCAAAAGCGCTGGACGCTGCAGCAAGTGAGGTTATCCGCCTGGTTAAAGCAAGGGAAGGGGAGGGTTTTATCGCCGCCAGCCCCGAAGCCCGGCGTCGCTTCTGGCAGGACCGTTCCAGAACGGCGGCGATTTCGGCACATACCAACGCGTTCAAGATCAATGAAGATGTCGTCATTCCGCTGGAGAAGCTTGCCGATTACAGCCGGGCCATAGAAGAGATGAATATAGAGCAGTCCCTCACGAATAAAATCAAGATTGCCGATGCTGTTCTGGATTATCTTGAAGGTGGCATGCCTGAAATACGGCAGGCTGAGGATTTTGAGGAAAGTGCCGAAAACAGGGCCATTATTGATTTGAAAAGGGCGCAGGCCATTGACATTGTTGGCAGGAGCCGAAAGCGGTGGCAGGCTATTTTTGATAAACTCGATGACGATGCCAATTCCTGCTCCGGCCTTCTCAATGATGAGGAGAAGGCCTCTATCCGGAAAGATGATAAAATGGTCGATCTTCTTCTTCGTCGTGATCTTGTCATTTCCTGTAAAGGCGAAGTCGCTGTTAGCCTTTTCGAAGTTTTTTCCGGCCGTGATCTTACCGCTGTGCGGCAGCGTATCGAAAAGATACACCGAACTGTCAGGGATGAGCGTCTATTCATCGCCCTTCATATGCATGCCGGTGATGGCAATATCCATACCAATATCCCCGTTCATTCACAGAACTACGACATGCTTCACGAGGCGGAGCGTATTGTGGACGGCATTATGAAACTGGCACGTTCTCTGGGTGGAGTTATTTCCGGTGAACATGGCATTGGCCTCACCAAAATCAAGTATTTGGCGCCTGAAAAATTAGCCGCCTTCGTTGAGTATAAAAATAAGGTTGATCCCAAGGGGCATTTTAACCGGGGAAAACTGATGCCCGGTTCAGGTCTTCAAAATGCCTATACTCCGTCACTTAAGCTGGTGGAACAGGAAGCGATTATTCTTGAAGATAGCGAGCTTGGCGCAGTAAACGATGAGGTGAAACATTGCCTTCGCTGCGGCAAGTGCAAGCCTGTCTGTATGACTCATGTGCCGCGGGCCAATCTTCTCTATTCACCACGAAACAAGATCCTTGGTGCAGGGCTGGTTACGGAGGCCTTTCTCTATGAGGAGCAGACACGTCGGGGGATTTCACTCAGGCACTTCGATGATATGGCTGACGTGGCTGATCATTGCACGATTTGTCACAAGTGTCTGGCGCCCTGCCCGGTAAATATCGATTTTGGGAATGTGACCAACAGGATGCGCAAGATTCTCACTGACAGAAAGAAAAAACGCCGTAGTCCTGCCGAGCGTGCCGCCTTTGCCTTTCTTAACACCAACAACCCGCGGATTATCCGCTATATGCGCAAGGGGATAGCCGAATGGGGTTTCAAGGGAAGTAACTTTGCCTATGAACTTGTTAAAAAGGCAGGCTTAAAAGGAAAGAAGGGCGATATCCCTGCCGCGACAACCTGTCGCCCGGGTCTGGTTAAACAAAACATAAACACCGTAAAATGGCCGCTTAGAGTCGACGTGCCCGAGAAGTCTGCCAGGGATGTCCTGGGACTGGAAGGGGCACATCTGATTCCCATTCTCCGCGATCCCGCAAAAGTTTCCGACGAGTCAGATGCTGTCTTTTATTTTCCCGGTTGCGGATCAGAACGTCTTTACAGCGATATTTCTCTGGCCACGCTGGCCATGCTGGCCGAGAGCGGCGCCGAGACGGTATTGCCACCGGGATATCTCTGCTGCGGTTATCCACAGAACTCTGCTGGCCTGCATTCAAAAAGCAATAGTATCATTACGGAAAACCGGGTCCTCTTCCATCGTGTGGCCAACACGCTCAATTATATGGATATCAAAACCGTGGTCGTTTCCTGCGGGACCTGCCTTGATCAATTAATGGCCTATGAATTTGAGAAGATATTCCCCGGCTGCCGGCTCATGGATATTCACGAATATCTCATGGAGAAGGGGATACATCTTGAAGGGAAAAACAATACCAAATACCTCTACCATGATCCCTGCCACAGTCCATCGAAGATCCATTCCCCTATAGATGTGGCCTCACGGCTTCTGGGTAAAGAGGTCTTGTTAAACGATCGCTGTTGCGGAGAAGCAGGAACGCTTTCTATCTCCCGGCCAGACATATCCAACCAGCTTCGTTTCAACAAACTGGAACAACTGGATAATGGTGTAAGACAGCTTACTGGCAAGGACAAGGCCGACAAGGGCGAAGTGAAACTGCTTTCCTCCTGTCCCGCCTGTCTACAGGGGCTTTCACGTTATGAAGATGAAACGGGTGCTCAAGCGGCCTTCCTGGTGGTCGAACTGGCCAAGCACTATTTTGGTGAAAACTGGAAACAGGCTTTTCTGGATAGGGTCAAGAAGGATGGTATAGAGCGGGTGCTGTTATAGGCTGCGTTGTTTTAATTTTCTGATTCGAAGCAACGATGAGTTGACTCATGCGAGCCCTTGTGAATAACAGAGCAAAAGCAAAGAGGGCAGCCCTTGACTTGATACAGTTTTGACGTTATGTCGCCAATTTCTCGCTTTAATTTCTTGTCTTCTTCAAACTGTTTTTGGCTACCCGATTAGAGCCCTATTATTTCATTCAGACCTTCTATGGCCTGTATCATTTCCTCGGTTGAAACTCTCCCTAACTTCTTACCAATCCTTTCCACTGATAACGTCCTGACCTGACTGATCTTCAACCAGGATTGTTTCGGAAGTTTTGTATCTGTTAATTCGAGTGTGAGCGGAAACCCGGCACGTTGAGTTTTGCTCGTTATAGCCATCGCAATAACTGTACCCGAACGCTCATTGAATACATCATGGCTGAGAATCAATACTGGACGGCGGCCTGCTTGCTCATGGCCTTTGGTCGGATCAAGATCAGCCCATCTGATTTCACCTCTTAGTATTCTGGCCATTCATCTAGCTCCCCAGACATTCCTTCCTCAGCCATAGCTTTTTCAAAAGCTGGATCTAATTTCGCGCACTCATGTGCTAATCTCCTATGTTCGATCTTCTCCAGCTTATCCTGAAGGGCTTCTTGAATAGCTCTGCTTCGGTTGGGATAAACGTGCTTTTTAACTAAGCCATCAACTTTCTTTACTATTTTTTCATCCAAAGTAATTGCTATTTTTGTTTTAGCCATGCATTCCTCCTTTGGTAATCATACTTATTATCATACCATGGGTTTTTTGAAAAACAAATAATATTATCCTTTTATTGTATAGAGTAAGCATAGGTGGCAGCCCTTGACCTGATACAGTTTTGACCTTATGTCCATATTATCCCGAGATAGCGATTATTTGTCCCTTTCAGCCATAGGCCGCAAAAGTTTAATAACCATCTAATTTACCTTGCTATTTTAAGGGCATAAGTTTATAATAACGCAGTTGTTCAGTTACGATATTAACAACCACAGTGGTTTATTTTTCCCCCAGTTTTGTATCCTCTCTTTTTCACTTCGAAGACGGAACCGTTACACCACCTACAGGAAAATCATAAGCCGCACAGATCGAACTTGCCATTTGGCGGCGCATTTCGGAAAGAGCTATATTAGCTTCACTGATGAAGTGTTTTTTATTCTCTCGTCAAGAGAGAGACAAAATAATTTTACATAAAGGTGTATCATGACGACGGACAAAAGTAAGTATCAGACATTTGAAGAATTCGGATTTAAAAAGGACATCCTTAAAGGGGTGAAAGAGGCCGGCTTCAGACTGCCGAGCCCTATTCAGCAGCAGGCCATTCCCGTAGTGATGGAAGGTAAAGACGTTGTTGCCCAGGCGCAAACCGGCACAGGAAAAACAGCGGCCTTCGGCCTGCCAGCGATGAACAATATAGAAGGTAAAGGCGCTGTTAAGCTGCTTGTCATTGTCCCGACGAGAGAATTGGCTTCACAGGTAAGTGAGGAGCTATTTCGACTTGGACGCTATGCCGGCATACAGACCGTCGCCGTCTATGGTGGCCAGTCCATCGGTCGGCAGGTAGAGATGGTTGGCCGTGGTGCCCAGGTCGTGGTGGCCACACCCGGCAGATTGCTTGATCACCTTAGATCCAAAAGACTGAAAAGATTTGAGCCGTCAATGGTCGTCCTTGACGAAGGTGACGAGATGCTCGACATGGGCTTTCTTGAAGATATTGAAGCCATATTCCAGTTCCTCCCCAAAGAACGCCAAACCCTTCTTTTCTCGGCCACCATGCCGCCGGCAATAAGAAAACTGGCTAACAAGATACTGAAGGAACCTGTTGCCATCGATGTGACACCCAAGGATGTTACAACGAATGTAGACATCACACAGCGTTATTATGTCATGGAAGAAAGAGAGCGGGAAGAGGCCATGGTTCGTCTTATTGACACGGAATCTCCAGGCAGGGCTATTATCTTCTGTCGTACAAAACGAGAAACCGATGCACTGTCAACAACTCTGGTTTCAAGGGGATACGCTTCAAAGGCCCTTCATGGCGATATGGAGCAGAGACAGAGGAATGATACGATTGCCAGTTTTAAAAAGGGACGGGTCGACCTCCTTGTTGCTACCGATGTCGCTGCCAGAGGGCTTGATATCTCTGACGTATCCCATGTGTTCAACTATCATATCCCCTTTGATCCCCAGAGCTATATTCACCGTATCGGCAGAACAGGCAGGGCCGGTAAAAAAGGAATGGCCATTACACTTGTAACTCCGCTGGAGTATAAGGAACTGAGCCGTATCATGAAGGTTTCAGGTGCGCCCATAAAATACAAGGAGATCCCCACTCTCAATGAGGTAAGGAAGAATTTCATGGACGACCTCCTGTCCAAGCTTGAAGCACAGGAAGTTCTTGATGAAGCGCTGCAAATATTAGATCTTGTCAACGATGCGGATCAACTCTTTGAAGTGGCATCGAGAGCGTTGTCTGCCCTCATGGACGCAAAAGAAATAGCCGGTCCCGATCGGATCGGTTTAAACAGCCAGCAGGTGCAGAATATGATCCGGCGGGCAAAAGAAAGGACGGGCCCCTATGGAAGGACTCAAAAGGGCAGCCGTTTTAACAGACCGGGCAGTCGTTCGGGAGGTCGTCCGGGAGGCAAAGGGCCCAAAGGCGCAGGAAGCAGGCCGGGTGGTTACAAGAAGAAGGGGTCATCATAAGCTGTTGGCGCCCTTTTTAATTAATCTATGAAATCTCTGTTCTGTGGGCGTAGGCAGAGCACAAAGGCTTTGCCTTGAGGATATTTACTTTTCTTTTGCGGACAAAGAAAAGTAACAAAAGAAAGGCCGCCCAGGCCCGGATAAGCCGGATAAGTGCCTTCACGAAATATTTTTCTGCAAACAAACTGCAGGAATTATTTCTAAGTTACTAAACTTGGCCCTTGGCTTCCCTCGTTCAGCCGTTGCCTTCGGCGGTCACAAAACTCGCTTCGCTCAGACAGCTTGTGCCCTTCTTCCTCAGTCAATTGCTTCACTCGGCTGCGTTTTAACGGAAAGGGAAGGTAATGCAATCCTAACTCCTCTTCGATGTAAAGAGGATGTCAGCGACATTTCGTACATATTGTTCATCTGTGATCCCCTGCACAGCCTCTTCGGGAAATTCCACGATGGTGCGGAAGTGAAAGGCGATTTTTTTAAAGAGATCCACTCTCGCTTCCGGATCCAGTTCATCACGCCTTAAAAGCGACTGAAGGGCAATGCTTGCCTCCCTGGGGGACACCTTTTGACGCAGCCTTGCAGACAGATGGGGATACTTCCTGAGAGAGTTATATTTCCCGGCTATTATCTGCTCAAGGTCGGGATCTGAAATTTTCGGATTTCTGATTACGATGGTGTTGGCCGCAATATCGCCGAGTCGTTGTGCCCGCCGGCTGAAGAGACAGGCAATACCGCCGATTAAATAGAAAAAAGGAAGACTGTCTACAAAACGCATTAGGTTTCGTATGACTACCTGACTCGCCTTGAGGCGGAGCCCCTGCACATCCATGACGCGTAAACGTAAAAGCCGCTTGCCGATTGTCTGCCCCCTCCAATACCATTCAGCAGCGATTCCATAGCCTATTGTAATGAGAAAATAGGAGAGCATGGTAAGGGCCTGAGAAAAATCGGGGCTGATGAGCCCTGTAATGGCCAGCGCCTGGCGGGAAAAAGTGGTGGCTACAATAATACAAGCCAGGTCTATTATCCAGGCCAGCAGCCTTGTGACAGGACCTGCAAGAAGAAGGGGGAAGATAATGCCCTCGGGTGTGTGAATAAGCAGCGTATTGCTTTTCGCTCTCTCTGCAGAGGCAAACTCTTTCTTCTGGAAATCAGACATTTAATGACCTTTCATTATTTCCGGCTTTGTCGGCTCCGCTGCCACAGCGCCAGAGAAAGAGGATTAGAAGAAAGAACTCAACAATGCCAAAGCCGATCTTGAAAGCGTAGGGGAGGACCGGTTCATGATATTGGGAAATAAAGGACTCGATAAAGCCTGTCCAGACAAGCATTAAAGCCACACCGGTACAGAGTGTCACCAGATCGCCCGATATTTTTCTTAAACGCTGCTGCAAGGATATGCGGCTGCCCCAGCCAATGAGCGCACCGGCAAGCACCAGTCCTGCCTGACCTGCAATAAGGATTGCCGGAATCTCTATCACGCCGTGAGGGGAAAGCCAGGCCAGGAGGAATGTCGATTGATCTGCCACAATATAGTCAAGCGCAACAGCACCGAGAATGACGCCATTATAAAACAGCATGATGACAGTCCCTATGCCCCACGTTGCACCGAGGGCGACGGTAAAGATACTTACTCTCGTATTATGTGTCATATACCAGGCGGCTCCGCTCGTTTTCCTCCCCTCCAGCCGATCTTCAGAGGCACTTTCCTCTTTAGCCACCCTCTCCGAAGGATGAACCTGAAGCTGGGAAAAGGGTATGAGAACTTCCTTTGCCTCCGGATCGAGGGCGACAGCACCGCCACCAAAGGTAATACCCATCAGTGTTATTACAAGGGAGAGGGCAAATGCCTTGATGTGTCGGCGAAAGGTTTTAGGCAGGGTTTGAAGGAACCATTTTATGGGAGACAGGCTTCGGCGGGATTCACGTGTTTCATGTATTTCCCCGTAGGCACGTGCAACGAGTGACTCGAGATATCGATGTATATCGGGCTCGGCGGAGAAGGTCATTATCTTTGCAAGATCTGCCGACGTTCGCTGGTAGAGAAAATAAAAGCGTCTTGTCTCGTCAAGGCTCATGGGGCGACCGGGATCCTCTTCCAGTTTATGGAGAATGCCATTGAGCTCGTTCCAGCAATCCTTTTCCTCACTGATAAATCGTTGCATATCTATAATCATATGAGTTGCCTCTGTTTGACGGACATATATTGTGAAACCATCTCTGTACTCATGGTCTTACTGTCGAGCAATGAAAAGCCGATGCCCTTTCGCTGCAGGTCTTTCTTGAATTCCATAATGGTCTGCCAGAGGATGTGCCCGCCCAGCGCCTTATAAAGATCATCGAGGCCACTGGAGTTTGCATTTGAAAAGAGTGGATGCACGCCGGGAGGATTCAACATATTGACAAGAACGAGATGTTTTTGACCGAGAATGCTCACGTTGCGCTCGAAGCTTTCTGCCAGCAGGGGATCGTCGAGGTTGGTAAGGAAAATCAAGAGGGCCCGCCGCCTGAGCCTGAGACCGATGAAGGAACAGAGTTCATCAAAGTCGGGTGTGACGACTTGCGGTTGAAGCCGGCAAAGGGCATCCCGACAGGTATTGAAATGTTCACGGCCACTGTTGGCACGGACAAAGCTGTGTACTTTGTCGCTGAAGGTGAGAAGACCAAAAAGGTCCCCCTGACGCTGGGCGATACTGCCCAGAATTAATGAAGAGCTGATACAATGCTCCAGCATTGTATCGGAATAGTCCTCAGCCTTTTTTTGTCTTTCGGCAGCGGTGCCGCCTCTTTTTTGCAGCGGTCTGGCGCTGAGGCGGGAAGCATCGACAATGACATAGACCTCCTGCGTTCGTTCAATCTGGAAAACCTTACTCACCGGTTGACCGCGTTTTGCTGTGGCTTTCCAGTGGATCTGGTCATAACTGTCGCCAGGAATGTATTCACGAAGCTTTTCGAATTCCTTCCCCTGTCCAATCTGTCTCCGGCTATGGATACCCAGGTTACTTCCGTTAAGAAAGAGGGCGGCCACATTTTTTCTTTCATTCATCAGGTTCGGATAAACACGAAGCTCAAGCTTCACCGGCTGGTGGGAACGGACGTCCCAGAAAGCCAGGGCCGAGCTTGTCTCAATAAAACATCTGTGAAATAGGTGACTTCCTCTTTTGAGTGACATGCAGGACCAGTGAAAAAGGAACTCTTCGCCATCACCGGGCAGTTCGATGGCTAATACTTCCTCTGTTCTTTCGAAATGGGCAGGAAATTCCAGGGCGAGTCTTATTTTTTTCAGTGAGCTCTTTTTCCTTTCTACCATAAATTCGATTTTTCCCTTACGTGCACGTAAGAGGTACGCCCTTTCAGGAAAATGCACTTTAATCCCCTCAGCACGCTTCCTTGACATGGCGGCGTCAATGACTGCACAAAGCAGAAAAACAGCTATTGCTGCCAGCGTCATCAATGATAATGAGGGGAAGACAATACTCATGGCAGCCAGGGGAATGACAACCACTGCCGTTGAAAGAATTAGCCTGTTAGTTGGTACCATCATCTTGGAACGCTGACCTTCTTTAATATACTTTGAATGACTTCCCGAACGGACAATCCCTCAATCTCATAATCGGGCCGCAACACTATACGGTGTTCCAGGACGGGAAGGGCCATGTATTTGATGTCATCGGGGGCGACGAAATCACGGCCGTCAACGGCGGCATAGGCCCTGCTGGACAGAAGGAGCGCCTGAGTTGCACGAGGCCCTGCACCGACAAGAACACTTTCATGTGCCCGCGTTTCGCTGATAATGTGGACAATGTATGCAATTAGCTCATCCTTAACGAAGATATTTTCCAACTCTCCGCGCAGCTTTAGAAGGTCAGCCACATCGACGACTTTGTTCACGCCGCCACTGGCGAGGATCGCTTCAGGCGACGTCTCACCAAGTGTTCTTTTGGCCAGTGCAAATTCTTCCTTCTTGCCGGGATAATCCATGGTAATTTTAAACATGAACCTGTCTTTTTGCGCCTCTGGCAGGGGATAGGTCCCTTCATACTCAATGGGATTTTGTGTGGCGAAGACGGTGAAATTTGGAGAAAGGCTGTGCGTCGTCCGGTCGATGGTGACGACCCGTTCCTGCATCGCCTGAAGGAGGGCCGACTGGGTTTTGGCCGGTGCGCGATTGATCTCGTCTGCCAAAAGAAAGGACGTAAAGACAGGCCCTTTAACGAGAGTGAATTCGTTTTTTTGCATGTTGAAGACATTTGTTCCCGTTACATCGGCCGGCATTAGATCGGGTGTAAACTGTATTCTGTTAAAGTCGGAGCCCAGCACATGAGCCAGTGTTCTGACGAGGAGTGTTTTTGCCACACCGGGCACGCCCTCGACGAGGGCATGGTGCCCTGTAAAGATGGCGATCAGTGATTTGTCAACGGCATCTTTCTGGCCGATGATCACTTTTGAAACCTCCTTTCTTACCCTGTTCAATGCGTCCTTCAGGTACTCCGTGTTCGCATTCATGCTCTATATCTCCTTTTCCATAAAAGTTTACTGATTTTATTGTAGAGAGCGATCTGGTCTACATTACTTTTGTCGTTGCTTTTTACTTTTTTTATTATGGCGCCTATCTCCTTCATTTCTTCAGGGGACGTTCCTGAGTGAGGGGCAGGACTTTTCTCCCATTCCTTAAGACAAAGGGCCAGTATCCGGTTGGAAGGAACTTTGCGTTTCAAGAGGCCGACAAAGCCTGACAGATGGTCCCGCCCTTGCTTATCAGCACCAATCCCACCTGTAAAATCTTCATCATTAACGGGTGGAATGAGGCTCATGGTGCTTCGCCAGATAAATAAAAGTGTGACTAGCATGATGGCGGCAAAAAGACCTTCAAGGCCATACTTCCTGGCCAGAGAGACCACACCTTGATTATCCTCTATGCCGAGGTGAGTTTCGTCTATAATGATGGAACGGTTGGAGCCGATGAGCCATGACAGCAGTCCGGCATGCCTCTTTGCAACAAGGGCCTCATTGCTTGCGAAAAAGGCGTCAGCGGCAATAACGATGGAGCCCTTACCGAAGGTTCTCTCCATAATAAGGGGCAAACCCTCCCGCTTATAAATGGCGTTCCAGTTTTCCGACAGGTCTTTAAAATAAAGGGCGGAATGGACTTCAATTTCCTCGGGAAGTGTCCCCTCCTTTTCAACAATACCGGCATTGCTGATTTTTTGTTCATCCTTCGGGTTCCCACGTGTTCGATCCGTTTCGAATCCCCAGCGCTCCTTGAGAGAGACCATGCCGGAAAGGGCATCCTCCTCTTTTTCCGGGGCAGAAGGTTTCTTCTCTCCCTCATGGGTATTTTTCTTGAGGCCTGTTTTTTCCTCCTCATCATCGCACTTACAGGGCTTTTGGGGGTAGAAGAGAAAAATGAGTCGCCCGCCGGCAGAAGCGATGGATTCCAGCACATTGACTTCCTTTTCGGTCACAGAATTGAGGGCCATATCCTGAACCCCGATGAAAAATATCGTCTCCGGTGAATTACCGCCCAGTTTGGCGGCAGGCCCGTAATTACGGCTCACAGAAACCTCCTTCAGACTATGCAGGCTCTCAAAGAGTATTTTTGTGCCCAGGGGATCAGCGCGCAGTGATGAGTAGGGTGGATAAACATCACCCGATTCGAAGCGAAGTATAAGAAGGTTTGCCAGACCACCGATGAAGATGATCACCAGTATGGAAAGAAGAAGCTTAGCTCTCATTGCTTGCCATAATCCTTTTTTGATTAACTTCAAAACCTTTGACAAGCTCATTTGTGACATCGTGCATGCCATACCAGATCTCTTCGAATGTTTTCACATTGAATGAAAAAGCGCTTACCAGATCCGGTAATGAGTGGGCCCTTCTTTTTAGTTCATTTTCATAATCGCGGTTCGATTTGAAGGCCGCAATACTGATCATATTCTGTGTCGCCAGATGTGACAGACTGGCCAGGTAAAATGCCCTGAGAGCAAAACGCAGGTTCCCTTCCTCCATGAATTTCCTTCCCATCTCAAGCCAGCGATTGGCAGGAAGTTCATCGGCCGAGATATCTTCACTGGACAGGTCGGGGGCCTGTGCCTTAATTGTCTCATCAGGTTTCAAACTAAGGTTCCTCTGGCTTTTCAGTTTTCTCCATCCTGAAATGGCCAGAACAGAGGTTACAATGCACAGGAGCAGATAAATCAGATAATGTACAGAGGGCATCGATTTTTGAGGGTCTGCCTTTTTGTGCGTACTGTCGGGCATGAACCAGTCCAGCATCTTCTCTATCCAGTCGGAAAGGTCTCCAAGCCAGGTTGAGATAGTCTCCATGGTATCTTCCAGGAAAGAGGCAAGAAATCCTTTGCTCTCCTCCTCTTTTACCTTTACTCTTGGCATCCGCCACTGATATTCACGTTGTTTAATAACCTCGCTAATAGAGCTGTCCAGCTTTTTTGCGGAGATCACTTTTTGTCGGGAGGTCGTCCGTGCCCCGGTCAGTTCTTTTGAGAAGGCCTGTGTTGCCGGTCCGCTACTGCTGCCGATGGAAAAAATAAGAAGGAAAATGGCCATTTTTTTTGACGCAGGAGTGAATCTTTTCATGTCTGCCCTGAGATCTGCCCCTGTCCGCAGGGATTCTCCATAAAAAGTACGTAATACATAGACACCTTTCACAAAGGGGTCGACAATGAGGTATGTCATGCTCAATGTGATGGCAATAATGGTGGTATTGACCATGCTCCACCCGGCCCTGGCAAAAAGGCTGTCTACACCTAAAAAGCTGTTCATCATATGGGGAAAAAGATAAAGTACCGTTCCGATGTTGCATAAAACGAAAAAGGAAAATAATGACAGGATTAATATGGCAAAGTGGTTTTGTCCGGGGAAATAGGTAGCATGGCGGAGCGCCTTCCTGTAGAGCTCATTCATTCCACGCGACTTGCCATTACCTAAAATACTTATATTCTGAAAGAAAGCATAGGCCCAGCCGAAGGGGAGTGTAATAATGAGGGCAACAGGCAAGATGATGAAAGCTGCAGGCTGAAAAAAGGTTTGCTCTGCAATCATTCTCACCACTCTTCTCACGTTCCAGCCTTCTCTTATTTCACCACTGATAATTGTCCGCAGCTCGCCTGCAAAGACAGTCTGCCAGCATTTCATCCATATAAAAAGCAGGGCCATAATAAATGCCGACTCTGCGTTTCGTCTGGAAGCTAAAGGACTTCGGCTCATATCGGCCCAGAAATAAAGAAAGGCAAGAATGAAGGGCAGACTTCCTGTGTAATATAAGGCCAAGACTCTAGCCGGCAGGTGTCGGATAAGGCAGGTCGTCTCCTCGATGAGCTCGATGGCCCCTTTTCCTTGAAGTCTCTTTTTTTTGCTCATTTACAAGCCACCCAGTTTTTGCCAGATAGTGCCTTCGTGAAAGGAGGATGGAATAGACAGAAGGGCTTCGCTGACATAGTAGAACATAAGCCAGACGATGGAAAATCCGAAAATAAACTGCCCTAATCTTGTAAGGGCGGCAAATGGAAAAGATCGCTTTTTGGTGGGGTTGACGCACTTTTCAAGGCATGTGGAACATAAGATACGATCATCATGTTCTACGATGCATTCACGGCAGAAAAAGTTACTGCATTCAGGGCAGGCGGCGACTGCCTCCCGATCACCGTGATTGAAGCACTTTTTCTGGCTGAGGTCACTCATTCTCCTCTGTCGCGTAGCTTGAATTAGGTGAAGCTGAAGCTGGTGGACCGGAAGTGACAGTATTAATCCTTGTTAAAGAGCGAAGCTGGATCAGGCCTGCTGTCCCCAGGAGAAATGAAAAAACTAGTGAGAAAATTTGCAGGCCCATGAGGAAAGGGTTGTCAAAGGGAGACAGACTGGCCGCATATTTGAAGCTCTCCCATTGGTTATTCATCAATTCCGGCCGCTTGAAGGTGACAAATATGATAAAGAAGATGTAGCTTAGAACATAAAAGACAACAAAGTATGCCAGCGTTACCCAGCTTGTGTTTTTAAGACTATTGCTGAGAGCACTTTCATGCTGTTTGATCAAGGCTGTAATTAGTAAGGCGCTCGTTGCCAAGAAGAATAAAGCGTAGATAAGGGACAGGCCCACATTGGTATAAAAAAGATTTAGAACGGTTAAACAGCAATCAATGAGAAGCATATAAAAAAGGGCTGCGTGTACCTTTCCATTATATTTTGACGTTGCCATTTTTGCCGGTGAAGAAGCGCGTTCCCTCACTGTTTTCATTTTCTCTTTCAGCTTTTCAGGTATGTCGTGAGGATTCAGCTTCCCCTGTGTTCTTTCTATAAAGGGTTTGAGCATCTTAACTGTTTTTATTGCGGTTTTTAACCTGCCAAGAGAGGGCAGCTCTTCCTTGCTCACCGCTGTGTGGATATGGGTAATACATGTGGGGCCGAGAAGCAGGTTGACGGCAAGAGAAATGATAAAGATGGCAGCAAGTATGCCGAAAAAAACAGGCCAGCCTTCATCGAATTTCATGGCAAGAAGGACGAAGAGGATGGCAATCAAAAGAAAGAAGGTATTCCAGATCATGGAACGCCGTGTCTTAAAGATGGTAATGGCCTGAATGTCATTAAAGTAAAAACGCTTGTATTCTTCGGTAAAGCGATAGTTAAGGACACTCAGCACGTGGTCTTTCCCTCTCCACAGGCGTGCACGTATACCCAATACAAGCAGTATGCTTCCTCTTTTGAGACCCCTCCCGGGCAGCTTGAAATATTCTTTTACTTTTTCAGCCATTGCACATTCATCTGCTTAAAACACATCGGGAATAACATTTGAGAAAATTAATATCCAGCCGACTATCTGCAGGCTTGAAAAGAGGCCGGCAAGAACTAACCTGATTTTAGTTCTGGGAATAATGCTTGTGGGCGCCTTCCAGTAACGGATGGAGAAAAAGAGGCTAAGGGGCGCGGTGATGAGGGTAAACGGCCAGATCAGCAGTGGCAGGATGGCCAGTGAAAGGGCGATGTCGTCGTAGAGGGTCCGATGGTTTTGCAGGTTTTTGATTTTTCCTTTTTTCTTGCCGCTTTCAATGCAGGGAGGGCAAACATGTTTACCATTGAGTTCGACATCGCAAAGGGAACATAGAAAACGGCCACATTCCTCACAGGGCAGGACCGCCTTTTTCCCGGGATGATAGAAACATCCGGCCTCACTGTCGATGACTATTTTCTCCCCCGAATTCCCCTCCATTTCACTATTAAAAAGTGCAGGAAAGACGAAGGTTCTTATCTCTTTGTTGCAGGCTGGACAGTTCTGCGTCTCCTGAGAATTCAGAAGATGGGCCGGAAGGCTTGCCCCGCACTTACCACAGTTCACCACAGCTTCAAATCCTCAAAAAATCATCATCTTTTTTTTATCACCCTTGTTGAGCAGATTCGATCATGAAGTGTCCTTTTTTCATTGTCAAAGGCGGCCATGAGATAACCGATACCAAGAATAATACTACTGAGGAATTCTCCCAGGTGTCTTCCGAAGGCCCTGCCATAAGAGATCCTGCCGCCGTCAGGTGATACGACAATGAGGCCTGCCGCCATTTTGCCGGGCGTTGCCTGAAATTTTCCGAGGAAAAAGGTGGTGTAGACTGCAGGAATAGCCATCTGTACAAAGAAAAGGAAGAATAAAGGGCCGGGGTTCTCCGCATCGCTTTGAACCATGAAGCCAACGGCAAAGGCAACGACCATATAGCAGAGACCGGTAACGATTCCATCAAGGAATTTGGCCCCGAAGCGGATCCAGAATCCTCCGTAAGTCATGGTTGTGGAGACATTTTTGCCTTCCTTTACTTTCTGGAAAAAGGCCGATTTGCAGGATGCACAGATCCTCTGGCCTCCATACTGGATAGTTTCATCAATGGGGAAGCTATTGTTGCATTGGGAGCAGGCGACTTTTTTTACAGCTGTTTCCAGTGCTTGTTCAGGGGGTGGGGGTGTTGAAGGCGCGGCTTTAGCCTGAGCAAAGGGAAGCCATTTTTTTGTGCCATCTGTCCAAACCAGCGTTTTGTCTGTTATTGTCCCATCATCTGCCAGTTTGCCTATCTCGGCTTCAGTCAGTGGACCTACTTTTTCCTTCCCTACGGCATAAAACCATCGCATAAACGTCGCCCCCCCCCATTATTTTAATCTATTTGATAAGCCAAAATCTCAAAGTTGTACGCCTCAGCATTATAATGGAGGCTACCCCTAAATTTGTAGTGATTATGGTTACATAGAAATAATCGGCTGTCAACTTCAAAGCTTTGAAAACCCTTTGGTAGGACAGAAAGGTGGGGGAGGGGGGAGGTCTTTCAGATCATTAGCCTCTTGTGAAGATCCATTGCCTCTCCGATGAGAGAGAGGCTTTATATTCGTAGCCCGCCTCATTGAAGGATTTGAGCTCTTCAACATCTTTAAACCTATTCTTGATAATATAACTGCTCATGAGTCCGCGTGCCCGTTTTGCGGAAAAAGAAACCACTTTATAGCTGCTTCCCTTTAACTCTTTGAAAACAGGGCTGACAACCTCTCCCCTAAGTTTTTTGAGGTTAATGGATTTAAAGTATTCCATGGAAGCAAGGTCGACTAATACAGGCTTATCCTCTTTT
Source organism: Pseudomonadota bacterium (assembly GCA_015222555.1). Taxonomy (GTDB): domain Bacteria; phylum Desulfobacterota; class JADFVX01; order JADFVX01; family JADFVX01; genus JADFVM01. The sequence goes on along the minus strand of JADFVM010000157.1, from coordinate 1,466 downwards.
TCAAGTGATTCATTAATAGCATCAGTGATCTTATCTCCCCAGAAGTGATAAAGATTTCTCCCGCGCGCCGTATTCAACTTTGTGCCCATCTCAAGCCGGTAAGGCTGGATCAGGTCCAGTGGTCTCAGCAGTCCATAGAGGCCGGAGAGGGTCCGCAAATGATCCTGGGCAAAACTGAAATCATCGTCAGTGAAATCCCTTGCGCTCAGTCCTTAGTAGACCGCTCCAGTAAAGGCAAGGATTGCCTGTTTTGCATTAGTCTCTGTAAAAAGGTGGTTCCATTTCTGGAAACGATCATAGTTGAGATCGGCCAGCTTGGGGCTCATATCCATGAGAGACGATAGCTTGGCTGGTGAGAAGAATCTTAATTCTTCAATGAGGATTGCAGAGTCATCAAGAAAGTCGGGCATGGAAAAGGAATCGGTAATTGATTCCTTTTCAAAGTTGAATGTCTTGGCTGGTGATATTACGATTTGCATTGACCTTGATATCCCAGAAATAAAATATTTAATCGCTTGAGGTTTAATTCCCCGCAGCTTGCTGCGTTTGTCATTCCCGCGAAGGCGGGAATCCAGCCCTATTGTAGGCCTGGATTCCCCGTATCAAGTACGGGGCAGGCTTATCAAGCCCGGAATGACTAACAAATACCCCGTGAGCGTACTGCGGGGATTATTCACTTGGACACAAATAAACACAGTTTCATTATGACTTTCACAGAGAAAATCATAGCTCATCATTCAAAATCAATGTCGAATAAAGGTAAAATTAAATCACAATATTTTATCTATAACTATATTCACCTTTGTGCTGTTCAGCTTGATGCCTGGTGAAATCCCTTCCAGATCCCCTTTCTTTGCCATGGCCTGCCCTGTTTTAGAGACACGTCCAACCACATTTACGCTGGGAAAGTTAGACATTTTCATGCGGGGCATCATGGCCATTTCATCTGTCAATTTGAATTTAAGAGGAAGCTCTTTCACTCTGGCCTGAAGAATGCGTGAGGCATTTTTGGTCCTCTTTCTGCCTGGGCAAATACAAAAACCGTGTCATTGGGTGATGCTTTTGATTTTAGCTTAGAAGAGAGGTTGACAGTGCCTTCGATGGTACCGCCTGCATAGGCGGGAACTGTCAGTGCCAGAAAAAGTAAAGTTGATAAAATAAGTCGCATAAAAATCCTCCATAAATGCTGTTTTAGTTATGATCTCCTTTTGATATGCTGACAGGTGAAAGGATTCAAATGTTTTGATGCTCGTTTTCTCGCTTTGGCTTGACTTCCCTGCCGCTTGCCGTGAGGAGTTTCTTCCCTATAAATCCCCATCCTTTTGGTCGGATCGAGTCCAGTCAATGATTTCTTGAAATAGTTTTTTTTGGAGCTGGTCAGCGGAATCTGTGGTGATATTCAGGTTCCGGCAGCTTGCCAAGTGTATGATATAGCGCGATTTCTAAGCACTTAAGGGTCTTGAAAC
>JADFVM010000156.1 GCA_015222555.1 Pseudomonadota bacterium | reverse complement strand
GTTTCAAGACCCTTAAGTGCTTAGAAATCGCGCTATATCATACACTTGGCAAGCTGCCGGAACCTGAATATCACCACAGATTCTGCTGACGAGCCTGTTTTATATTGTCCACAAACTTTGACGACTAAAAATCTTTCCCTCTTATATATTTTTTTCATGGCTAAAAAGTTATATCACTGAATGAATGTATAATAAAAGATACGGTGGGAGTGTTAAACAAGTCTAATTTTACCGCCTTTACGAGGAGTTCTGCTTCAGCCAAACAACGCGGTAAGCTCTTACAGTCAAATTATCTTACAAAGATTGCTTCCTGTAAGGTAGCCCGATATTCCGGGGCTCACAATGATTGAGTTTTGGCTCGTTCAATAGTCCCATAGTGACTAATGATTATAGATTAAAGATCATTGTCTTCAACTCTGTCATCTCTTCGATGGCATACCTCAGCCCCTCCCTGCCTGTACCACTCTCCTTTACGCCCCCATAAGGCATATGGTCGGCCCTGTAGGTGGGAACATCATTGATGATGACGCCTCCCACATCCAAAGTTTTAAAGGCATTAAAGGCTTTGTTTATATCATTGGTATAAACACCTGCCTGCAGACCATAGATGGAATCATTAACTTCTCCCAATGCCTCGTCAAATGAATCATAGGGGATAAGCGATACGACGGGGGCAAAAACCTCTCCGCAGATTACTTTCATATCCCTTGATGTATTATCCAGTACCGTCGGTTCAAAAAAACCGTTCTCTCCTTTGCCGCCACAGAGGATCCTTGCCCCTTCCCTGACCGCCTCTTTAAGCCACTCACCTGTTTTCTTAACGGCATCTTTATCTATAAGCGGGCCAATATCTGTTTCGGGACTCATGGGATCACCGCACTTCAAGGCCCTTACCTTTTCGACAAATCGATCCCTGAAACTATTATAGATTTCCCGATGGAGATATATTCTTTGCAGGGATATACATACCTGACCTGAATTAGCAAAGGCACCCATGACGGACCGGTCAACAGCGGCATCAATATCCGCATCGGGCTCTATGATTACGCCAGAGTTTGATCCCAGCTCCAGAGTGACCTTCTTCATTCCCGCCCTGGCCTTTATCTCCCGTCCCACAGGCGGGCTTCCTGTAAAGGTAATCATCTGAAGTCTCTCATCTCTGACCAGCGCCGCGCCCGTCGTCCCGTCACCTGTGACAATGTTGATCGCTTCCGGCGGAAGCCCGGCATGAATGAGAATTTTTCCAAGTTTCAGTGCTGTAAGCGGCGTCTGTTCAGCCGGTTTGAGGACAATGGCATTGCCGGCGGCTATGGCAGGGGCAACCTTATGGGCAACAAGATTGATGGGAAAATTAAAGGGAGTGATGGCGCCGATGATGCCCATGGGAAAGCGCTCATAAAAGGCCATTCTATTTTCCGAACCTTTCGAGGCCCCCATCGGTATTGTCTCTCCATGAATCCTTTTTGTTTCTTCTGAAGCAAAGCGAAAGGTTTCTGCCGCACGGCCAACTTCACCTGTGGCATATTTTAAAGGTTTTCCAGATTCCTTAACGATGGTATGCGTAATATTCTCTTTGTTCTCTATGAGGGCATAGGAAACATTGAGCAGGATATCAGCCCTTTTGTGTGAAGGAAGTGCTGAAATTTCCTTGAATCCCCTCAAGGCCGACGTTACAGCCTTCTCTACTTCCTCTTCAGAGGCCAGCGGAACCTCGGTCACCACTTCGTCGTTATAGGGATTGATCAAAGGAAAATACTCGGAGCCATCGGTCCATTGACCGCCAATAAGCATCTTTTCTTTCAAGGTCGATCCTCCTGATTTAGTAAAGATGAATGAGGATATTAGAAATTACCTGTGAAGGGCAAATCAATCATGCTGTATTTCTTTAAATCTGCGAGAATCCTTTCAATCTGCGCTATCTGCGTTCCATTTCTTGTCTTTCTCTGTGTTCACTGTGGTAAAAATCAGCTTTTCAACTTATCCCTGATCAACTGATTAACCATACCAGGATTTGCCTTGCCCTTGCTTTCCTTCATTACCTGACCAACGAAGAAACCGAGTACTTTCTCTTTTCCCGCTTTAAATTGCTCAACCTGGTCGGGATTGGCTTCAAGGGTTTTGTCAACAATCGCTTCAATAGCACCGGTATCGGACACCTGTTCAAGACCTTTTTCTTTTACAATGACAGACGCTTTTTTGCCGCTGGCATACATGTCCTGAAATACCTTTTTGGCAATATTTCCACTAATGGTACCCTTATCAATCAGTCCAAGCAGCGCTGCAAGATCCTCTGCTTTAATAAGACAATTTTCAATTGATTTCTCATCTTCATTAAGACGGCGCGTCAACTCGCCCATAATCCAGTTACTCACCGTTTTGGGGGTCTTATAAAGCTTGACTACAGATTCAAAATAATCAGCGTAAGCCTTGTCCGCTGTCAGCACACCGGCATCGTAATCGGGAAGGTTATGCTCTCTCATAAAGCGCTCACGTTTTGCATCGGGAAGTTCCGGCAGTTTGCCCCTTTCGTCTTCAATCCACTTTTCGTCTACCACAAGCGGCAAAAGGTCAGGATCAGGAAAGTAACGATAATCGTGGGCTTCTTCCTTACCTCTCATGGAGGCTGTCACCCCTTTATTTGCATCCCACAGTCTTGTTTCCTGTATTATCTCTCCGCCCCCTTTTAGAACATTTTCCTGCCTTAAAATCTCATATTCAATCGCTTTCTGAACAAAGCGGAAGGAGTTCATATTCTTAAGTTCCGCCTTCGTTCCCAGCTCCTTTTGTCCCACCGGCCTTATCGATATATTGGCATCACATCTGAAGGAGCCCTCCTCCATGTTGCCGTCACAGACGCCAAGATAGATGACGATATTCCTCAGCTTTTTCAGATATTCCACCGCTTCTTCAGCGCTGCGCATATCCGGTTCGCTCACAATTTCGATGAGAGGGACACCGGTTCTGTTGAAATTAACAAGCGTCCCGTCTGGTGATGCGTCATGTACCGATTTTCCGGCATCCTCCTCCATGTGGATCCGGGTGATGCCGATCCTTTTCTTCTCGCCCGACGAGAGTTCAATGTCAAGATGGCCATGCTCTGCTATGGGAAGTTCATACTGGGAAATCTGATATCCCTTGGGCAGGTCCGGATAAAAGTAGTTCTTTCTGGCAAAACGGCTGGACTCATTGATCCGGTGATTTGTTGCAAGTGCAGTTCTGATCGCATAATTAACAACGTTTTTGTTAAGTACAGGTAGTGTTCCAGGCATGCCCAGACAAACAGGACAGGTATCTGTATTCGCTTCGCCTCCGAAAGCAGCGCTGCAAGAACAGAATATTTTAGAATTTGTCAAAAGCTGGCAATGTACCTCCAACCCGATGACGACTTCATAATTCATTGTTTATTCCTTTACTTAAAATAAACAGAGTATCCTACAGACAGGATTGTTGCCAATGCATCCACATCACCGTAGGAAAGTTGAGATATTCTCAGCTCTGCATTCAAAGTTGTCTCTTCTTTAATAAAATATTTGGCGCCTCCCATAACACCGAAGCTAAAACCGGTATCAGATTCACCTCTATAGATGCCTACATGTGCTCCGGCATAAGGCAGGATGAGTTCATCGGGAAACTTAATGAAATGAAATTTTCCCTCGCCTGCCAGGGTGATCGATTTGGAACCATCGGCATCAAAAAGTATAAGGTTTCCGCCAACCTCCATCTCGGGCGTTATGAATTGCCCGTAGGATGCCTGGATCATGGTAAAATCAGCATCGGGGCCACCATCAGCCGAAATATTATTTATGCTTCCGTAGACACTTAATTCTTTTGTCCCCACCGTGAGTTCTGCAGCACTTGAAAGCCCTTCAAAACCAAACATTGCAACAACTAAAAACATAATCATCTTTTTCTTCACTATTTCATCTCCTTATTTACTGAATTAAACGTATGAAAAAAATCCAGTGTTTCTTTCATTTAAAAAGTGATTTATTATAGGCCCTGGACAAGATAAGTCAAGGAGAACTGCATCAAAGTAGCTCTCACTATTGGCCATCTACCATCTCCACCACAAGCTCTGCCGTCCTCCTGGACGCCCCGGCGCCGCCGAGTTTTTCCCTCACCTCGTTGAGATCGGCTTTCATCCTTTCTGATGTACCCTTGCCAAAAAGAATATTAAAGGCCTCCTCCACCATTCTGCCCGGATTGGCCTCATCCTGGATAAGTTCGGGGATTATCTCCTTTTCTGCCACAATATTGGGAAGGGCGATGAACTTGGCGCTGGCCAGGAACTTGACCAGATAGTAGGACGAAGTTGATACCTTGTAGATAACAACCATGGGTGTGCCAAGGATGGCAGCTTCAAGCGTTGCTGTGCCCGAGGCGATAAAGGCCATATCTGATATTTTCATGATATCGTAAGTCATTCCATCAACAACCTTGACATCTACATTGTAGAGGGGAAGAATCTCATCAATAAGTTCTCTTTTCACTGTATGGGCAAGAGGCAGAACAAAGGTAAATTCAGGTGAGCGGGAAGCCATAATTTCCGCCGACTCAAGCATGGCAGGAAGCAGCGATTTGATTTCTTTACTGCGGCTGCCGGGCAATAGGCCAATGACCTTTTTATCTGCATTAATAGAAAATCCTTTTTTTATGTCTGCTACCGACTTACTGACCGCAACAGCATCGATGAGGGGATGGCCGACAAAAAGCGTATGGAGGCCCACTTTTTCATAAAGCGGTACTTCAAAGGGAAAAACAACGGCCATCCGGTCAACACGCTGGGCAATTTTATTCACCCTTCCCTTTCGCCATGCCCAGACCTGGGGGCTGATGTAATAGAGAACGGGCACACCAACCTTCTTGGCATGTTTGGCCAGCATTAGATTAAAATCGGGAAAGTCGATGAGAATGAGAAGAGAGGGATTGTCTTGACTTAGCCTTTTTTTGAGCAGAGCTAATGCACCCAATATTTTTCCGGCATTGGGAATGACTTCTGATATGCCCACCACTGCCAGCTCTGCCGAATCGATGAGGATCTCAGCGCCGGCCTCCTCTATTTTTTTGCCGCCCACACCATAAAAAGAGATATTGGCTTCAATTTTATTTACAGCTTTAATCAGGTTGGAACCATGGAGATCACCTGATGCCTCACCGGCGACTATCATCACTTTTTTCATATTTTTGTTGGAAGACATTGTATATCTATGGGTGGGCCTTTTAAATAAACAACCCCGTAGCATGCTGACGGCGGGGTATTGGTATGTAACTCCGGGCTTGACCGGGTTCCAGAGTTACAATAGAACTGGATTCCCGCCTTCGCGGGAATGACAGGAGGCAGCAAGCTTCGAAGAATTCAACGCCAAGCAATTAAATTGTCCACCTAAAGTTAGAATTCGTATGACATTATATATTGGTACAAAAGAACGCTTCGACTCACGACTCTCAGACTCTCAGACGCCCGATTGGGAATGTTCTTCGAAATCGTAGGACACAATGCTGAGACGGTTCGCATCCGCTTCTTTGACAATATTTTCCTTATCCACCATGAGAGTTTTACCCGCTTCGATGGCCAGAATGGTTACACCAGCCTTCACCATAGATTGCAAGGTTGTATGTCCAACAACAGGCACGTCAAACCTGGGATCCTGATTCGGCTTGGCTACTTTAGCCACAACGGCGCCACCCCGGGCCAACAGGCCTCCCCGAATAACCGCTTCATCCGTCCCTTCTATGGCTTCAACCGCCATGATGGCCTTGTCTTTGACAACCACTGTCTGGCCGATATCGAGACCGGCCACCTTTTTGGCCATCTCCATGCCATAATGGATATCATCCCATTCATTTTTTTTCAGCTTTTTTTTCGTTAATACAGACGCCTTTGGCATCAGATCCCTGAGATAGAGGGTCTGGTCCATCACTTCAATCCCTTCACTGGCCAGTTCCTTCACTATGGCCAGCATGATAGTGTCGTCGTTTCTGTTCTTAAGCGAGGCGAGAAGTTTGAGGGCCTTTAGATCAAAGCGGATCTTTTCAAAGAGAAGATCTTTCTTTACCTTTCCAATAAAGAGGACATTGTCTATACCCTCTTTTTTAACGGTTTTGATAATCTTTCCGATCTGCCCGATACTGATTCTGTATACCTTGTCAGCAAGACCTTCGAGAGGTGCTATGGCAGCCTCTGTCAATGCCACAGCGATAAATGAAACACCCTGAGCTTTTGCAGCCCTGGCAAGGATGAGAGGAATATCCCCGGCGCCGGCAATAAGTGCAAACCTTTCTCCCATGGTCAGAAGTTCCTACTTCAATTCACCTTTGATCTGATCAAGCACTCTTAGCGCTATCTTCAAAGATCTCAGTTCGCTTTCTGCAGATATATGACGATCTGCATTTCTCATGGCGCAGTCAAGGAAGTGCTCAACTTCATATTTCAGGGGATTTCCTTTATGGACGAAGATACGCTCAATAAAGGATTCCTGCTTGTACGTCAGCTCTTCCCTGGACATGAAGTAATGGCTTGCCGCCTGCCTGTGAATCTGAATATCCTGCTCGTTAAAGTCAAGGAACACATAGGCGTCTTTCTGGGAAATGGCCAGGGTCCTCACTTTCTCCTGTGTCAC
>JADFVM010000155.1 GCA_015222555.1 Pseudomonadota bacterium | reverse complement strand
TGCTGGAAGAAGGTAATCGGTAAGCCGTATTCGGGAAAACCGAACGTACGGTTTGATGAGGGGGAGCTGGAGATAGAACCTTACGGCTACTACGCCAGCTCTCTACTCTACTGAAGCCGTGAATACCATCTTTCAAATGTTATTATTGAAAATAAGGACAAAAGCAACTATTTGCTGACAATGAATAAACTGGGGCGGCCTAGTGATAAAAGATAAAAGAAAGCGCTTCCCGGATAGGTGTTAAGATATGGTAAATTAACCTGCTCTGATTCCATTCTTTTTCCCCCATACTCCTCACTCCTCCTTCCGGCAAAACAATGTCCCAAAGAATCATTCCGTCAGGGTTCAAGATTTTATTTTAAGAAAAGTAAGGATGAAAATAACAGGCACAATGACACCAAATTTATGATAATATAGAGCCACTATTCGCAAGGATCGCTGTGTTCAGGCAAAGCATCCTTAAACAAACTCACTCAGGAGTTATGATATGCACTTATTGAATAATCACCAAAAGCCATCCTTAAGGAATTTTCTAATTATAATGCTTATAGCGCCCTTTATTTTTCTTGCAGGTACGCCATCTCAAGCGGCAGCACGACAAAATGAACAGCTTAAGGGTGAGGCCGATAAAACACCAATCCCGCTGACTCTTTTACCTAAAGATCAATATGGTTCCGTTGACTGGGCGAAGGCTGCAAAAGAAGGAATTATCGTGCCACTGGCAACTGTGGAGCAAGGTGAGAAGAAAAAGGAAAAGCTGTTTGACAATGTGGTCATTATGAAATCAAAGAAAAAAGGTGTGTCGGATGTTCTTTTCCCGCACGCTCCGCACACATATTGGATTATTTGTGATTCCTGCCATTCTTCCATGTTTGCCCTGAAGTCGGGTGATACAAAGGGCATGAGTATGAAGGCTATTGATGAGGGTGAGTTTTGCGGACGGTGCCACGGCAAGGTTGCATTCCGGCTGGATGAGTGTGAAAGATGCCATATCTCAGGCAAATGATTAAGATGTGCCAGTGATTCATGTTGCCATCATGACGAGGTGCTGACAGCATGCCCCGCTTTGTAAGCGGGGATGAATGGCAGCTATCAAAATTGTAATCTACCTTACTCGGATGCCCCGCCTTGTAGGCGGGGAGCATCACATATTATTGAATATAGAATGCGGGGCTTAATGTGTAACCCTGTAAAAAAGGTTATCCTCATATTGTTGGCTGTTGCAGCAGCTTTCCTGTCCTGCGCAAGCGTAGAAAGAGTTAGTGTCCTTCTCCCCGATGGTTCACAGCCTTTCTTGCTCATGGATTTCAGAACGCCCTTTTCAATGGATGCCTTGCCCGAGGGCTGGTACCACCGCAAATTTAAAAGACATTCTCCCATGGTCCTGTCATTTGTCACACGGGATAACCGTCCTTCTCTCCGGGTTGAAACAGATGACAGTGCTTCTATGCTGTTCAGACATGTTGACGTCGATTTGGACAGCTATCCATTGCTGAGCTGGGACTGGTTCATAGAAAAGGCAATTGACTCCTCAATAGATGAGAGAACATTCAAAGGCGATGATCATCCCGCCCGACTCTTTCTGAAATTCGAAGATAATGCCGGTAAGCAGCATTCGATGGAGCTTATCTGGGGAAACAGTGTTCTTAAATCAGGAGACTGGAAGCACCTGAAAATGTTCGGACTTTACTCATTTCCTCATTATGTTGTCAATGGAGGCATGGACAATGTGGGACAGTGGCATCATGAGTCTGTCGACCTTCGCAAAATCTATCAGAAATTATGGGGAGATCCCAGGAATGTTCATTTGATTGACATCGCCATTTTTTGTGATACCGATGAAACTGGCACACAGAGCATCGCCTATTTTTCTGATATTGCGGTAGAGCGGGCTCCTTAAGAGATTATATTTAGCAAATATAAAATATCACTCCTTCCCGAAGCCCCATTACTTCCTTTTCATAGTACTATGCATTTTTTTCAGGCAGACTCGCCAAATTACCAAATATTTATCTAATTATATTAGCGGGTTAAGGACTATTGTATTTCAAAAAAGTGGAAAAAAAGGTATTTTATAGGCCTTCGGGGCATATCCTGTTGATTGTTGTGCCTATTGGGACATATGTTGAGTGAAAAAGAAGCTGTTATTGAGGTAGAATGAAAAATTTTAAAGTGGTACTTGAATATGATGGAACAAACTATCATGGATGGCAGGTTCAGACAAACGCCATTTCAATCCAGGAAATTATAGAAAAGGCTTTGGAAACCTTATTGAGAGAAAAGGTAAGAACCTATGTGTCGGGTAGAACCGATTCAGGTGTCCATGCAAAAAATCAGGTTATAAATTTTAAGGTTTCAACTATAAACATGAAACCTGAGAAATTAATGGTGGGGTTGAATTGCCTGCTCCCTGAGGATGTTGCCATTAAAAATGTTGAAGAAGTCCCTATAGATTTTGATTCCAGGAAAAGTGCCCGGAGTAAAATTTACAGGTATGTTATTTTAAACAGGAAGGCGCCAACAGCGCTTGAGAGGCACCGGTGCTGGCATGTTAGAGCAAAGCTTGATGTCGATTTAATGAACAGTTGTGCCGGCTATCTCGTGGGTGAGCATGACTTTTCCTCCTTCAGGGGAACAAGATGTAATGCATCGCATGCTGTAAGAAAGATTTTCAGGGCAGCTTTTACCGCACAGGAGGATGATTTTATTCATTTTGAAATTGAGGGTCGGGGTTTCTTGAAGCACATGGTCCGTAATATTGTGGGAACCCTTGTTGATGTTGGTATGGGTAAAACGACTTTGACAGAGTTTAAATCTATTATAGATGCTAAAGATAGAAAAGTCGCGGGGCTTAATGCCCCTCCTCAGGGGCTTTTTTTGCAGGCAGTCAACTATTAGTGAACTGTTACGAAAACCCACTATGCTTTAACAGGCTCATCATGACGGGATATAATCATCCTTTATGCAATAAGGACTGTCCCTTGAGCCCGTGAAGGGTTGAATAGATGTATATGCAAAAAAAGCAGAAATATGAGAATTATGGTACATTCTACGGGTTTTAAGTCAATTCGCATGGACAATTATAGATGAGAGAGTTGTTTAAGATGTTTTTGAATAAAAAGAGGTACTTTTTCAGGATAAGCCTCTTAAGGGTTTTACTGGTGACAGTGCCTGTGGTTTTCTTGTGTTTTCCTTTGTATGCAGAAGAAGACGCCACTCCGGTTCCGCTTCAAATTTTGCCCGACGATAATTATGGTGTTGATTGGGTAAGAAGTGTGGAAGAGGGGATCATCAGCCCCATGGGCATCCTTGAAGGAAAACCTGTAAAAAAACATAAAGTTCCTGAGCCGTTTATTATTAAGTCCAAGAAAAAGGTGATGACAAATGTGCTTTTTTCTCATGATGTTCATGCATACTGGTTGAATTGTAATGCCTGCCATCCTTCTGTATTTCCTAAAAAAATAGGTGGGACAAAAGATTTAAGTATGAAGGCGATTTTTCAGGGTAAATTTTGCGGAAAATGTCATGACGTAGTTGCCTTTAGTATAAAAGCCTGTTACAGGTGTCATCTGCCTCGTAATAAAGACAAAAGAAAAGTGAAGATAGCAACAGGAAAATCAAAAAGAAAAATGTATGAGAATTTTGCCCTTGGAGAGATAGAAGAGGCAAAAAATATACGCCTGGGATTGACAGGGAAAAAAGCTGTCGAAAAAATAGCAGCTGCGAAAAAACTGGCTGCTAAAAAAGTGGCAAAGAAAAAAGCGGAAGAGAAGCGTTTGGCGGCTCAACGGGTAGCGGAGAAAAAAGTGGAAAAAGAGAGATTGGCTGCCAAAAAAATTGCTGATCAGAAGACTTCGGCTAAAAAGGCCGCTGCGGTAAAGGCGACGGC
>JADFVM010000154.1 GCA_015222555.1 Pseudomonadota bacterium | reverse complement strand
CTGCACCTAACGCACGACCACCGACATTCCATTCAAATGTGCTTTTACCACCCCGACAACCTGGGCAATGAGCGACAATTGATCCTTCTTTTTCATTAAGTATTGCCATAGAATTCTCCTAAATGAAGAGCTAACTTATAATTATGTGGAACTTTGTTCCACATAACATGATAATTCTTGTAAAATGTGGAACTTTTGTTAATCTTTCTATAAAAGGGTACACGATTATTTTCTATTGTCAAAATTTAAAAAGGTGGGGGCTTTTTTATGCATAAAAAACCAAAAAAACTATTGGATCAAGTCAGGGATCTCCTCAGGACGAAACATCGTGCCTTAAGTACTGAAAGGGCATATCTTTCATGGATTAGAAAATACATCCTCTTTCATAACAAGCGTCATCCCAAAGAAATGGGTGAAAAGGAAATTGAACAATTCTTGACCCATTTAGCAGTAAGGAAAAATGTTGCAGCCTCTACACAAAACCAGGCCTTTAATGCGCTACTCTTCCTCTACAAAGAGGTCCTTCGTCAGCCACTTAATGATTCAATTGATTCAGTTAGGGCAAACCGTCCCAAGCGTTTGCCCACAGTTTTGAGCAAAGAAGAAGTTTTCTCCATAATCGAAGGGACTTGTGAGAAGCATCGATTGATGGTGAAAATTCTATATGGCTGTGGCATGAGACTAATGGAATGTGTAAGGCTTCGCTATAAAGACATCGATTTTGGTCAAAGGCAGATCAATATACGAGATGCTAAAGGTCAGAAGGACAGGCTTGTTATGCTCCCGGAGAGTTTGGAGGACGAATTGTTTGCGCAGCTGAGTAAGGCCAAATCAGTGCATGAAAATGATCTTAAAGAGGGTTATGGTGAAGTATATCTTCCTTCATGCACTGTCAAGAAAGTATCCAAATGCACCAAAGGCTCTGGGCTGGCAATTTCTTTTTCCTGCAAGCAAACTCTCTAAAGATCCAAGATCAGGGAAAGTTATGCGCCATCATGTTTATAAAGATAATCTTCAAAAGGCTGTTGGCAGAGCCGTGAAAGCGACAAATGTTACCAAGAAAGTAAGCTGCCATACTTTTCGCCATTCATTTGCCACCCATTTATTAGAGGATGGCTACGACATAAGGACTGTGCAGGAATTGCTGGGTCATAAAGACGTGAGTACCACCATGATTTATACACATGTGCTTAATAGAGGTGGAAAGGCTGTGAAGAGCCCGCTGGATAGGATTTAAGAGGGGAGAGAGGAATACCTCTGGATTCCCGATCGTGGTCGGGAATGACATGAGATTCAATTCACCCGGCCTCTTTAATGTAGGGCAGAGATTGCTTCGACGTTTCACTCCTCGCAAAGACTCTTTCGAACCGGGGGCAGTTCCATGTGCCTTTTTATCCTTCGACAGGCTCAGGATGACATTCGCGTTTATTTGTCTGAATAAAATGATTGCATATCGACTTTCTCTCCTTTTTGTGATAACTATTATCGTCATTGAGAAAAACATTTTACAGGAGGATTTATGTTAAAACCTGATGAAATACCTGCCCATATCGGTGCACGCAGAAAGATTATGGAGGAGACGATCCTCACACCGAAGAAAAAAAAGCTTGCCCATCCTGCAGCAAAGTCCCCAAGAATTTTTGCCGATACGGGATCCATTGACGAGATCAAGCCGCTCTTTGAAGCGGGCATTGTTAATGGTGTGACGACCAATCCTACCCTGATGAAAAAAGCCGGCGCCACTTCACTCAAACAGGCCCAGAAGATGATGAAGGAAATCGTCAAACTTCTCGACCCCTATCCTGTTTCGCTGGAGCTGACAGAGCTGACGAAGGATAAGATGATCAAGCAGGCGGAGAAGTTGGCCGCTTACGGCCCCAATGTGGTCATCAAGGTGCCCATAGGTGGTTATCGGGCCATTGATCCCTCATACGATGAGCATACAGGCTTGAAAGTCCTCCATGCCTTATGGGAAAAAGATATCAAGACCAATGCCACACTCATTTTCAACAGCACGCAGGCTCTTTTCGCCGCGCGGGCCGGGGCAAGCTATGTGTCGCCTTTCCTCGGTAGAGTAGCTGACTATATGTATAAACATGATGAGGCCGAGCGCGACATGGGGAATTCACTCTATTTTGTGGAGGATCATCGCGGCGCCAGGGAAAATACAAGATTGCACAACACTGGCTATGTTGCCGCGGGGGGTGAAAGGAAGGATTCCGGCATCCGGCTTATCCACGAGATATCTGTCATCTTCAGTAACTACAAAATCAAGACAGAGATTCTTGCCGCATCTTTCAGGAACGATGTTCAGGTGGCAGAGGGGCTTTTATGCGGCGCCGATATATTGACCGTGCCCGCGCCGATTTTGATGCGAGTGGCCAGTCATCCGCTTACAGATGAGGGGATGAAGGCCTTTGTTGAGGATGGTAAGGCTTTTGAAAGTTAGGTGCTTATGGGAAGGAAGAAAGATTAGGCTCTGATTTTAGCTTCGCAGAATCGCTCTGAGAAGAAATACTGTGAAGACTTGATTTCACAGACTTAAAAGCTTAAAGCTACCTTTAATAATCCGTCATGCTGGACTTGATAAGCTTGTTCTGCATTTAGATGTTTTATTTTACTGGATTCCCGCCAGTTTATGCCCTGAGGGTACGGGAATGACAAGGTAAAGCATTTAATCGCCTGTTTAATGCTTTGCCTTGTTTGTACCTTTCTCCTGAAATCCCGTCAATCCTGTCTACTGATTAGTGAATCTCTTACCAGAATTCATACCTCAGGATCACATCGCCGCCAAATTGTCCGACCTGCTCTTCCTCGGAAGACCAGCTTCCCATAAGAGAGAGGTTGTCATCCACGCGGTATTCCACATTGAGCTGCTCTTCCTGCAGGCTCGAAAGGCCGCGGGAATAAGTGGCGGTAAGGTTTTCCCTCAGCTCTTTGCCTACGGTAATCCTTGCCTCTGTGGATCCTGAGTATTCCGAATAGTAGGGATCTATCTGGAACCTGTCAAAACCGAAATATTTTT
>JADFVM010000018.1 GCA_015222555.1 Pseudomonadota bacterium | reverse complement strand
TCCGCTCAAACCCTTGATCTCCTTGACCTTGCAAAAAATGACTTCTTTCCAAATTGAAAACTGCACAAGTGTCCATATCAGTTTCCGGATGGACACTAATTAGCGTGTCATATCGAGAACTTCGAAGGGGCTCGCTGGTGGTTTCCGGTGACTGAGGCATATCAAGCCATATGGCGATGGAGCCGGGAAGCGTCAGCGAGGATTCAGCGGAGTTCGAATGTAATGATAATTAGGGAACTCTGTGCTAGATTCCCGTATGACCGAATCCCCCGCCACCCCTTGCAGTATCATTCAGGTCTTCAGACTCTTGCCATGTTACCCTTGACACCTCATGGACCACCATTTGGGCGATACGCTCCCCTCTTTTAACAACAAAGGAAGAAGTCCCCAGGTTGATTATAATGACCTTTATTTCACCTCGATAATCAGCATCGATCGTTCCTGGTGAATTAACAAGCGCAATGCCGTACTTTATAGCAAGACCACTTCTCGGCCTGATCTGAGCCTCATAACCATCAGGCAGAGCGATTGAAATACCCGTTGAAACAAGGATTCTCTCCATAGGTTTTAGGGTGATTTCCTCATCGATATCTGCATACAGGTCCATTCCAGCGGAATGGTCGGTCATATACTTTGGCAAAGGGACGTCTGATCCCTCTCTCAACTTTTTTATATCCACATGAATACTTTTCATTTGAGCTATTTTTCCTTCATTACTATGCCGCTTCCTGAGACCTCAACGCCTCCGCCTGAAAATACGTAGTAAGAGCATCCAGAGTTTCATCTAAATCTCCTGCCATAATCTGATCTAACTTGTGAAGAGTTAGGCCTATTCGGTGATCGGAAACTCTAGATTGAGGATAATTGTAGGTTCTGATTTTTTCACTTCTGTCTCCACTCCCTATCTGACTTTTCCTTTCTTTCGACATTTCTGCCTCATGGGCCTCTATTTTTTGAGCGAGCAGACGTGATCTCAACACCTTGAGCGCTTTTTCCTTGTTTTTATGTTGAGATTTCTCATCCTGGCAGATAACGACAAGACCTGTGGGGATATGGGTAATCCTGATGGCAGAATCAGTAGTATTAACACTCTGTCCACCTGGGCCCGACGATCTAAAGACATCGATTTTGAGATCCTTTGGACTGATATCAACATCGACCTCTTCAGCTTCCGGCATAATGGCAACCGTTACCGCTGAGGTATGAATCCTCCCCTGTGTCTCTGTTTTCGGTACCCTCTGGACCCTGTGAACACCACTTTCATATTTGAGGCGACTGTACACCTTTTTACCGGAGATAGAAACGATGATTTCCTTGAAGCCACCGGCATCAGCCAGACTTTCATCTATCAGTTCCACCTTCCAGCCTTTACCTTCGGCATACCTCGAATAAGCCCTGTAAAGGTCTGCAGCAAAAAGAGCCGCTTCCTCCCCTCCCGTGCCCGCTCTAATTTCAAGAATGACGTTTTTATCATCCCTCGGATCTTTAGGGACTAGAAGTAGTTGGAGATTCTTTTCCGACTCTTTTTTTTTCTCTGTCAGCCTCTTTATCTCGTCTCTCGCAAGATCTATGATATCACTGTCTTCATCACTAAGAAGTTCGTTATTGTCTTCCAACTCAGCAATAATATTTTTATATTCCTGGTATGCTGTAACGACACCAGATATTTCTGAATGTTCTTTGGCATATTTTTGAAATCGACTCTGATCTGCAATCACACCAGGATCGCCAAGCAATGCCGACAGTTCCTCAAACCTTTTCTCTACTTCTTCAAGTTTTTTAAACATTTTACTATCTCATAGTGGTATGAGCGGTATAAGGCCTTACTCATCCATTTATTAGATGTTTAGTACAATTCTCATCCAAGTTCAATCTTCTTATGACACCTTTTTAAAGTCTACCACAGTAAAGAGCTTTCAAAGACAACAATCAACACTGGAGAATATGTTATATATGAAAACAGGTGCCAGGGAGCAAACATCTGAAAAAGGTACTTTTACGTATTTGCCAAACTTGTCAATCAGTTCACTGCTGTTACGCATTTAGTAACGTAGAAACAACATTCTGCTATTTTATGGCAGAATATTGTTTCGTGAAGGCGCTTACACCCCTCAAGGGGGTACTGAGAATAGTCCGGTTCATCCGGGCAAGAATAGTCGATTGTGGCTGTAACTTATTTATCAGGGGTGTATCATAAATGAGGGGAAATCTCTATTGAGATTTCCCCTGAAAGAATTCTATAATGAGGAAGAAAGAAAGACTTTCCCGTCCGCACTCACATAAGTCAACGTGAATTATGTCTGAGCAGATTTACCGTACTTCCTGTTAAACCTTTCTACCCTTCCTTCAGTATCAACAATCTTTTGCTGCCCCGTATAAAAAGGGTGGCAATTAGAGCAGATTTCAACTGACATTTCAGGCTTTTTTGCTCTCGTTTCGATGACATTGCCACAAATACATTTGATTTTGGAATCATAGTATTCGGGATGAATATCTTTTTTCACTTCTCGGCTCCTTCTATTTAAAATTAGTTGAGTATATTAACAGCTAGGTCTGATTTTATCAATCTTAATTTAACGAAAGATGCAGACATTTCTCCATAAGTCCTTACAGCCAGTCAACAAAACCTTTGAGTCTCCTGCGCCGGCTCGGATGTCGAAGTTTTCTCAACGCCTTTGCTTCGATCTGCCTGATTCGCTCTCTTGTCACATTGAAATGCTGCCCCACCTCTTCCAGGGTATGATCAGTCCTTTTCTGAATGCCGAACCTCATTTTCAGGACCTCCTCCTCCCTCGGCGTCAGCGTAGACAAGACATTCCGCGTACGGCCCTGGAGATCCAGCTTGATCGTTGCTTCAACGGGTGATACGACACTTTTATCTTCAATGAAGTCACCAAGGTGACTATCTTCTTCCTCACCAATAGGCGTTTCAAGGGAAATAGGCTCCTTGGCTATTTTCAGGACCTTTCTCACCTTATCAACAGGAAGATCCATTTTTTCAGCTATTTCTTCAGGGCGAGGTTCCCGGCCGATTTCCTGAACAAGATAACGCGACGTTCTAATTAATTTGTTAATCGTCTCTATCATATGAACAGGGATTCTAATCGTTCTTGCCTGATCAGCAATTGCTCTCGTAATCGCCTGCCTTATCCACCAGGTAGCATAAGTACTAAATTTATACCCCCGCTGATATTCAAACTTGTCAACAGCCTTCATTAGCCCTATATTCCCCTCCTGGATGAGATCAAGGAACTGAAGCCCTCTGTTAGTATATTTCTTGGCAATACTGACCACCAATCTCAGGTTGGCCTCTACAAGTTCTCTCTTGGCCTTTTTTGCCAGTATTTCCC
The DNA here is from genome assembly GCA_015222555.1 of Pseudomonadota bacterium. Classification (GTDB taxonomy): domain Bacteria; phylum Desulfobacterota; class JADFVX01; order JADFVX01; family JADFVX01; genus JADFVM01. Next base: position 8,849 of record JADFVM010000018.1, on the reverse strand, counting down.
CTCTGGCAAAGCTTTGTCTGGCCTTCTCAAGATCATCCAGGCTACCGCCGCTTTCTTCCTCCAGAGTTTGCATTTTTTCCCTTAAACGAGAGGTCTCCTCATTGGCATGGTCAATGTCTTCAGGCGACAGCTCATCTTTGGCAATCCTGTTCTCAAGGTCGTTAATTTTCTTTTTCAGCCGCTTACCCTTTTTAACGACATCCTTTAACTGCTTCACCAGGGACTCGTAGAATTTGTCCTGTAAGTTCAAACCATGCAGGATTTTTGCTATCTCTTTCCGCTTATCTTCTATTTTTTTCGAATCAGCTTTTTTTAAGTCACCATTTCCTGCTTTGGCTCGCAACTCAAGAAATTTCGAATAAGAAACCTCCATACGCTGTAGGGCATCCAAAGTTTTTAACAGCAGGGGAGACTCCTCATCCTCTTCTGTTTCCTCTTCGTCAACACCTCTTATTATGTCTTTTAGCTTTACCGTTTCAGCTTGAAGTTTTTCACTCAGACTCAGGACTTCCCTAATGGCAAAATCGGTATTGCATGTTGCATTAATGACTTCATTCTCACCCAGCTCTATCCTTTTTGCTATTTCAATTTCACCTTCCCTTGTAAGAAGTGAAACGGAGCCCATCTCTCTAAGATAGAGCCTCACAGGATCGTTCGCCTTCCCTATTGTCCCGGGTTCATATTCCCGTTCCTCTTCCTCATCCTCATCTTCACTATCTTTACTGGCAGGCGCCTTGGAACCCTCCTCAACGATATCGATGTCCATCTCGCCAAACATGGTCATCACATCATCAATCTGGTTTTCATCGACAATATCAGGAGGCAAAATATCATTAACCTCACCATAGGTGAGGTAGCCCTTCTCTTTGCCCATGCTTATAAGTCTTTCTACTTCTTTTGACTTATTTTCGTTACCCATTAATGTTCTCCTTTTGAGATATTCCTTTTTTACGTGATTGAAACAGTTCCTGTTTTTTCTCCAGGAGAGAGGTCACGGCTGCCTCATCTCCGCTTTCTTTTGCGACTTCTAATTGCCTGTTAAGTCTCTTTTCTTCTTCCAGCTGCCAGACGTCTCTTAATCTTTTCTCACAGTCCTGAAAGATTTCCATAGCCGAGAATCCAACCAGAGATTCTCCTTTCATAGAAATGGAAGAGATCTTTTTATGTATCTCTTCATCATCAATGGCCCCCATTAATATTGACGGGCTCACTTCTCTTCCATTCTCATACAGATCTTCAATACACTTCCCAATGAGCTGAAGATCCTTATCCCGGAAGTACTTTAAGAGTCCCAGGTCTACAACTCTTTCCAGAAATTCACCCTGGCTCATCATAAGGTCCAGAATTATTTCCTCTGCAGCATCCACTCTTACCTTAGCAGGCCCTTTCTTAACTTCTCTAACTTCAATATGGGGCCTTGCCCCTTTGCCTGTACTCAGCGTGTCGAGAATCAGTTGCTCATCCACCCCCATACGTTCGGCAATTTTTTTAACGGTTAGAGATCTTTCAAGCCTGTCTTCTATTTTCCTAAGATAAGGTTTTATTTCATGAATTATTATCGCCCTATCAGCAGGTGATGATGTTTTACTTTTCTTGAGTTTTTCTTCCAGCAAAAACTCAATTGTCGGCTTTGCATTTATAATTTCTTTATTGAGCAGGTCGGCGCCTTTCTTTCTGACATAGCTGTCAGGATCTTCGCCTTCAGGAAGAGTCAGGACATAAGATGAGGCACCTGACTCCAGCAAAACTTCAATTCCCCTTATAGCCGCCTTTAAACCCGCCTCGTCGGAATCAAAAAAAAGAACGACTCTCTTACAAAACCTTCTGAGAAGTAATGCCTGAGATGAGGTCAGCGCTGTGCCCAGCGTGGCTACAACATTTTTTATTCCAGACTGATATAGAGATAGAAGATCCATATATCCTTCCACCACGATGGCCTCATTAGCCTCCCTAATAGCATCTTTGGATTTATTTAAGCCATAGAGCAGTTTTCCCTTTGAATAGAGGGGAGACTCGGGAGAGTTCATATATTTGGGGCCATCTTCCTCAAAGGCCCGCCCGCCAAAGGCTACTGTTCTTCCCCGCAGGTCACAAATGGGAAAAATCAGTCTTTCTCTAAATCTGTCGTAGTACCCCCCCTTTTTACCTTTGATAATGAGACCGGCTGTTTCGGCTAATCGCTCTGAACTATCCGCCTTAAGCGTGTCGGAAAAAGTTGACCAGCCATTTCCGCCATAACCCAGTTGCCACAATTTTGCCGTCTCACTGTCAAGCCCTCTTTCCTTCAGATAGTTCCTGGCCCTTTCGCCGACACTCGACCTCATCAGCAATTTATTGTATAGTGATGTGGCCTCTTCATGAATGTCAAGGAGCGCTTTTTTTTCTTTATCAGCTTTTTCCTGGGCCAGGCTTTGCTTTTCATTTATTGAGGAATCGGGAAGGTCGATCCCCTCTTTTTCAGCCAGTTCCCTCGCGACTTCCGGAAATGATTTTCCTTCCATCTTTGCAAGAAAGGTAAAAACATTTCCACCCACGCCGCAGCCAAAACAATGGAAAATCCCCTTTTCCTCACTGACGGTAAATGAGGGCGTTTTTTCAGCATGAAATGGACAGAGCCCTACATAGTTTCTTCCCGCCTTCTTTAGAGATACATAAGCGGACACGACAGCCAGGATACTGCAACAGGCCCTGATCTCTTCAATTTTGTCATCTGGGATAAAAGGCAACAATGAATTTGAGTAGGTTAACCTCTTCGATTTAACATAGCTTGACCACCAAGTAACTCTTACAATTTCCTGTTAGACAACTGCAATCTGCCATTGGTTCAGTTCAAATCGATTTACAAAACAGTAATTTGGTAATTATTGCTTATTGAGTAAGCTTGGTCCTCACAAGGTTACTCACAACTTTACCATCAGCTCTACCGGCAACCCTGGACATGACCACCTTCATAACCTGACCCATATGGGCAGCTGAAGAGGCTTTTTCTTCTTCAATTACAGCATCGATCACTTTACCAAGCTCACCTTCAGACATCTCTTCAGGGAGATATTCCTTTAGAAAAACTATCTCTTGCTCCTCTTTTTCTGCGAGATCATCGCGCTGCCCTTTCCGGTACAGTTCTGCAGCCTCATGACGCTGTTTAACGAGCGTTGATATTATAGAACTCACTGACGCATCATCAAGGCTTCCCTTTTTTTCAATCTCCTTATTTTTAATGGCTGAGACAACCATTCTCAGCGTATCAAGTTTGAGCTGAGCCCTTGCTTTCATCGCCTTTTTTACATCCCCTTCAAGTTGCTCTCTAAGTCCAGACATGTAACAATCCCCTACGACATTCTTATTAAGAACGAAAAAAACTACAAATCGTTTAATATATCAGATATTTAACGAATGTCAATACAATTCTCATCATTGTCTGCATATTATATTAGTATCCAATTAAAGAATGAGTATTAACTTGGTTATTTATAATTAATTGCGTTAGACTAAAGCATTGAGCTGAGGCAATTTTTGTTAAGATTCAATTTAAAAAAGCTGCGAATTTTTCTGATATTGCAGTCCATGAAACAGCATTTAATCATTTAAATATGAGTTAAGTGCGGGATAAACACCTTGACATTCTTGAAATGAAAAAAAAATTCAAAACTTTATATGACAAGCTTCTCTATTCCTACCTCGCCCGCCGTGCCAGATATTCCATTTCCGTCATAAAATGGAAGTATGTCTCACTTAACATTAGAAAATTAAGAAAGTTATTACTTTATTCCGTCTATTTTATTTTAGTGACTTCGCTCCTCACCGTCTCCGGCTTTTATTATTATTTAGCCAAAGACCTGCCTACGCTTGATGATATTACGGATTACAAACCAAATATCGTCACAACACTCTATTCGCAAGAGGGTACAGTGATAGGCGAGTTCGCTATTGAAAAAAGATACGTTCTTCCTCTGGCCGACATTCCTCTTCAGCTCATTAATGCCTTCATTGCTGCTGAAGACGCCCGTTTTTTCGACCATCCCGGCCTTGACTTCTTTAGTATTTTGAGGGCATTCATTAAGAATGTCAGGGAAGGTGACGTTGTTCAGGGCGGCAGTACAATTACACAACAAGTGGCAAAATCACTGCTATGGCCTGAAAAAACGCTTGAAAGAAAGGCCAAAGAAGCAATATTGGCTTACCGCATTGAAAAGAACCTGACTAAAGATGAAATCCTTCATCTTTACCTGAACCAGATATATCTCGGCCATGGTGCCTATGGTGTACAGGCCGCGGCCCGGAATTATTTTCGAAAAGATGTAAAAGACCTGACATTGGCGGAGATGTCAACACTGGCAGGCCTGCCACAGGCACCAAGCAAATATTCGCCAGCCATCAACCCGGGCAAAGCAAGAGAAAGACATCTTTACGTTTTATACAGAATGGTTGAAGAAGGTTTTATTGATATTGTGGAAGCCACGGATGCTATGAACAGCGAGTTAACCGTCTATCCGACAAAGGATATAAATGGAACAGTTGCACCTTATTTCACAGAACATGCCAGAAGATACCTGGAAAAAACCTATGGTGAGGACGCCCTGTATAAGGAAGGATTAACCGTCTTTACGACAGTGGATGCGGCCTTGCAAAAAGCGGCGCAAAAGTCCCTGAAAAAAGGCCTCTTTGAACTGGACAAAAGACAGGGATACAGAGGCCCCCGTAAACATCTGAAGGAGGACGAAATAGAAGGTTTTATTAAAAAGCTTCAGGAGGTACTTAATAAGAAACCTTTAGAAAAGGGAGAAGTCTATGAAGCTGTAGTTACCGAGGTAAACAGCAGAAAAAAGTATACGCGAGTCAAGCTTGGGACAAAAATGGTTGGCAGAATATCCCTGAAGGAGATGGCCTGGGCCAGGACACCTGATCCGGAGGTTCTTCATTACAAGGCGAGAATTAAAGATCCCGCCGAGGTTTTTTCTGTAGGGGAAGTGATACAAGTTAAAGTTAATAGCCTGCTTAACAAAAAAGGAGGGATCAAGGTTTCTCTTTACCAGGAGCCGAAGGTTCAGGGAGCCATACTTTCTATAAATCCTGAAAACGGTTTTGTAAAAACTATGGTAGGGGGTTTTGACTTTAATACAAGCAAATTTAACAGGGCCGTACAATCTAAGAGGCAGCCCGGCTCTGCATTTAAACCAATCATCTATTCAGCGGCCTTAGACAAAGGCTACACACCTTCAAGCGTTATAGTTGACTCCCCCTTGCGATTAAGGAGCCGCGGCGGCACAACATGGGCACCCAAAAACTACGATGGAAGATATTACGGTCGCACAACCTTCAGGACAGCCCTTGTTAAATCCAGGAATATTGTCACCATCAAGCTCGTCCGTCATATGGGCCTTGACTATGTTATTGATTACGCCCGAAGAATGGGTATTGAAAGTTATCTCACAAAAGACCTTTCTCTTTCTCTCGGTTCTTCCGGACTGTCTCTCCTTGAGTTGACCTCGGCATACTCCGTTTTCCCGGCAGGCGGTAAGAAGAGACAGCCCGTTTTCATTACAAAGATAGTCGACAGGGACGGTAATATTCTGGAACAGCATGGAACAGCTACATCTCAAAAAGCTACAGCAGAAAAAAGTCAGGCGGATTTTCCGGCGAATAATGAAGAGATGAAGAGCCTACCTGAGGATTATGCCATATCTCCGCAGACAGCCTATGTCATGTCCAGTCTGCTGCAAGGGGTTGTTCAGGAGGGAACGGGCGCACGGGCCAAGGCTCTCAACAGGCCTGTGGGTGGTAAAACAGGGACAACGAACGACAATATCGACGCCTGGTTTATTGGCTTCACTCCCGACCTTGTAACAGGCACATGGATCGGTTATGACGAACAGCAGAGCCTTGGAAAGAACGAGACCGGCTCCAAGGCTGCATCACCTGTATTTGTGGATTTCATGAGCACTGTTTATAAAGGCAAACCGATTAGAGACTTTACCCGGCCTGACGACCTGGACTGTACAAAAATTGACATCAAAACCGGTCTGCGAGCCTATTATGGGCAAAAAGAAAATGTTGTTATCCAGTGTTACAAAAAAGGGACAGCGCCCAAAGGTCGGGCAAAAAAACCGGCGCCAATCATGAAAGAAACTGAGATAGAGATCAAAAAGGAACTTAACGCAGAGGCGGTAAAGAAAGCGGAGGAGATTAAAACTGTAGAGACGGAGAAGAGTGACTCAGTAATCAGCCAAAAAAAGCCCCTCAAGGAATAATCCATGAGGGGCTTTAAAAGTATTTCTATCGTATTGCTTCTGTAACTTATTCTGGATCTTAGAGGGAAACCAATAGCAGATTATAAAGTTTCCCTGTTTCTCCAGGATTGTCACCGATACAGAAAACGAAATTCTTTCCTGATGAATTAATATCTTTATTTGCCATGCATCTAAGCGCACTGCCGTCAATGGTTCCATTGAAGAGACCACTTGAGGCCGCGTCAACAGCTGTCAAGGCGACTGTAACGGAATCAACGGAAAGGATCTCATCGAACTTTCACATTCATTTTGCCTGATGAAACAGATAGGATTTCAAGTGTAAATCCTGCAATTTTCTTTCTGTCCAGGTTTTCTGCCAACTGCATGGTATCCTCCAGCGTAGTGACAGTTAATACAGCCATGGGGGCATAAAAACTTCGTTGAATTACCTCTGTCACGCCTAACACACCCCTGAAACTTTTTATGACCTTTTTAAGTTTTGAAAAGCTTACGCCACTCAGAACCACTTCAATCTCACTGCCTGACATCTTCTCAGCATTCCGCTTTTTGACTATCTTCCAGAATATATCACTGGCAGCACTCCGGCTCGTCACTTCTACGGCCTTCCGCTGAGCGACATCTGCGATACCGTCCGCAGCTGATTTCGACTGGGTGGAAAGAGCATAAAGAGACGCATTATCCACCTTTAAGGGCTGGATTGAAACGGTTGCCTTGCTGCCATAAAGAACACCTCGTATACTTTCAACATCACCTATCGTTGCCGTCCCAACAACAACCGCTTCCGCACCGGCGCGCAGGCCGATCTTTGCTGCCGCCTTTTTATCACCTTCGGCAATCTTTCTTATTTCGTCTTTCTTGATATTCTCCATGGCCGTGGCTTTATCAACGAGGTTAAAACCTTTTTCCACAAAGAAGTCACTGACAACATTTTCCGCCAGACTTGTGGGGATAATCTATTTTCCGCGAACTTCAGGAATGATAACCATCAATCTGGGTTTATCCATTTCGTGGTATATGAGTATCGCATCTTCAATAAGCTCGCTTTTGCTCACTTCGGCGTCCATTTTAACACGGTAATCAACGCCGCATCATCGACTCGGAACAACAAAATTGACATACAACAAAGGAAAAGGTATATTCATCTTCATTCTTGTGGGCGTATCTGAGGCTTTTTATCTATAGTATAATTATTACTAACTCGTAAAATATTATTCATAAACAAATCTTAAAACTCTGACAAGTTAAATGCCCATACCAATAGGTCAAATTCTCCTCAAGGAAGGAGCCATTACCAACCCTCAACTTGAGGAGGCTATACAGGCGCAGGTTATTTATGGTGGGAAGCTCGGCACCAATTTAATGGAGCTTGACTACATCAACGTGGCAACACTGAGTAAGGTTCTGTCAAAGAAATTTAATCTCCCGCCCCTTAATAATGCCCTTTTAAATGGTTGCTCGAAGGAAGTTATTCAAATCCTCGACAAAAACCTGGCTCATAAATATCGCTGCATACCTCTTTCAATTGACGGTTCTAAGCTAAAAGTAGTCATGGAAGATCCAACTAACTTTTCTGCCATTGACGAGATCAGTTTTATTACTGGCAAGCGAATTATTCCTTATGTCGCGCCAGAGCTTATTATCATATCTCTTTTGGAGAAACATTACGGCATCCAGCGTGACTTAAGGTATATCAGGATTTCACAAAGGGATAGTCAAACACTTCACAAACCTACTTCGGCCCCCCAAAAGCAGACACTTGTAAAAACAAACCCAGCTAAAGCTCCACCTGCTCCGCCGACTATAAAAGAGCCTGTAAAGGAAGCCCTGCCGGGGAAAACGCCTCTTCACGAGGAGGTAATTGAAGAAGACATTATCATACCTGAGATTATAAAAAACGAGACTGTTGAGGATGAACTCATTGACCTGGAAGAACTGGTCTATGAGGCACCAACGATTGATCTCTCCGAAATGGCCATACCTGCTACACCTGTGGAAGCAGATGCTGAGGAAGAGGAGATTCTGGAAGATCTTGAAGTCATTGAGGAACTCCCTGAAGCACTCTCTCTGCAGGAAGCGATTGAACGTCTCGATGAAGTGGGGGATAGAGATGAATTAAGCCGCGTTGTTCTCTCCTTTGCGCTAGGTTATTTCAAGCGTTCGGCCCTTTTTATTACACGCTTTGGAACAGCAGTGGGATGGGATGGCATGGGAGGTAGCATAAACAAGCAAGTGGTTCAATCAACAATGTTACCTCTCAATGCACCTTCTATTTTTAAAACTGTTCATGATACTCAGTCATTTTTTCTCGGAGGCATACCAAAATCGCCAATTAATGACCGCTTTATTCAAGTGATGGGTGGAGAAAACCCGGACAGTGTCTTTCTCATCCCCATTCTCTTTAAGGGCCAAGTCGTTAATATACTCTACGGAGACAACGGAGACGGGGAAAAAGCCCCATTTGATATCTCCGACCTTTTAATCCTGGCACCAAAAATTCCGCAGGCCTTTGAAAAGCTCATTCGCCGCAGGAAGGATGAAATATTGTCGGATAGTTAACTTGAGCCTATCATCTATCCCACACCGTCGCCAGTGCAGTACCAT
>JADFVM010000017.1 GCA_015222555.1 Pseudomonadota bacterium | reverse complement strand
GGTGTGGGAGAGTAGGTCGCCGCCGAAATTATTTTTAAAAAGCCGCATTGAGTTTTTCTCAGTGGGGCTTTTTTTTTGCATAAGGCCCTTTCATTTCAAGTCTTGAAAATATATATCAGCAAACGTTATTTAACGCAGCCTATTTTCTATGAAAATATTGAAAAATTTTGTCCAGGACTTGCATATCACAGATTGTATGGTAAAATTACATTATAAGAATAAATGATGAAGATAAAGTGCCCGATCCTACACTAGCAGATAGTATGCCTATCCGTGGGGTTGATCCCCCCAGAATGTTTTTGCCAGGCGAGTCCTCGATGGAAGCCTTGCTGACAACGGATTGGACGAGCGAGGATCGGGTATTTGTTTGAGATATTTGCTCCGATAATTGGTTAAATTCAGAGGAGCTTTTTTATGCCTGTTCGTAGTTACTCTTTCTTTATTTGTTTTGCCTTTGTCAGGACGCATCATTATAATTAGACTTTATGAAGTCTTTTAATCATTTAAAAGGTATCCCGCCTTTAAATCTTTTCCGTCTCATTTATTATTTCCCCCATTTCTTAAAGTTATATTGGAGACTTTTTTTGGATATGAGGGTGCCCATTTATCTCAAGCTAATGCTGGTTGGAGCATTAGTTTATTTCATCTCTCCTGTTGATCTATTTCCCGAATTAATCAATCCATTGCTTGGCTTTACAGACGATATTGTCGTTGTTTTCATTGTACTTAAATATTTTATTAAGTGGGCGCCTCAAGAGGTTGTTGCCGAGCATGTTTCACGTCTGGAGAATGAAAAGTGATTAGGACGAAAAAACTAAAAAAATATTATGGAAGTTTTGAAGCACTGGTCGAACTCGACCTGAATGTGGCATCCGGCGAGTTTTATGGTTTTCTCGGTCCCAATGGTGCGGGTAAGACGACAACAGTCAAGATTCTTGCTGGCCTTTTGAAGGCCAGTGCCGGGAACGCATTTGTCGGGGGGTATGACATTAGCCGGGAAGCGATAGAGGCAAAAAAAATAATTGGATTTATACCAGACAGGCCCTACATTTATGAAAAACTGACGGCTTCGGAGTTTCTAATCTTTACGGCACGGCTTTTTAACATGGATGCGGCTGAGACCCGATTAAGGATTGACGAATACCTTGAACTGTTTGGTCTAATGGACTGGAAAAATGAATTAATTGAAAGCTTTTCTCATGGAATGCGTCAAAAAACCATAATGGCCGCTGCCCTTTTACACAGGCCCAAAATTATCATCGTTGATGAACCGATGGTGGGGCTTGATCCAAAGGGTGCAAAATTGGTAAAAAAAATATTAAAAAACCTCTGCAACAAGGGTACGACAGTCTTTATGTCTACACATTCCCTTCCGGTAGCAGAAGAGCTTTGCGACAGGATAGGCATAATACAAAAGGGGCAGGTGATTGCAGAAGGTACCATGGAAGAGCTCAGAACTCTTGCTAAAAATTCACCCCATACTTCTCATGAAAAACTTGAGGATATCTTTCTCAACCTCACTGGGGAAGAGGGTGAAAATGCTCTTCCTGATGACCTCTAGGTTGCTTCGAATGCGAGACCTTTTTCTGCTGACAAAACTGAGGTACAGGCTCATTGTTAATTCCATCCGCTCAATGAGTCGCGGAGGCGTCTATAAGTTTATTTTTTTCTTTGTCCTGGGGCTTTTGTTTATAATAGGTGACTACAGTTTCTTTTTCAGGATAATTGAGTATTTAAAAGGTGAGGAACTTATCGGCCCCATACTCATTGCACAACTCCTCGATATGATGGCCCTTACCTTCTTTTTTATGCTCTTCTTCAGTAGCGTAGTGGCAGCCATTTCAACGATGTATCTTTCCAGTGACCTAGACCTATTGATATCCTCGCCTCTGAGCATCACTTCCGTCTTTGTCAGCAAGTTTTTTCAAAGCATGCTCAATAGCTCATGGATGGTCCTTTTGTTTGGCATTCCAATGTTCAGTGCCTTTGGAGGCGTCTATGATCAAGGGATAGGCTTTTATTGTCTTATGCTCCTTCTTCTCCTTCCCTTTATCATCATACCCGGCGGACTTGGCATCCTGTTTACTGTCTGCATTATAAGATATTTCCCTGCCAAAAGAATTCAGCAGGGAATGACATTTCTCATAATGCTCTTTATGGCAGGTCTTGTCGTTTTTTTTCGTTTTATGAGACCAGAGGCGCTCTATTCGGAGATTGAAATGGACGATAATCTCCTCATGGCCTTTTTTGACACACTCAAGCTTCCAAAATCTCCCTATTTACCGAGTGCCTGGCTAACGAAAGGTTTCTTGTCTCTCATCAATAATGACGGCGCAGGGATTGAAATGTCACTTATTTATCTTTTCTCTACAGCGATTATTACAATTATTGTGGTGATAATAATCGCGCGAAAGGTCTATTTTGCAGGACTGTCGGAGTCAGGGACGACATCAATAAGGGAAAAAGGGAAAAGGAAGGATTTTATTGAAATGACGGCAAATTTGTTGCCCCTGCCTGTTCATCCAAAAGCGCTTCTTGTAAAGGATGCAAAGGTTTTTATCAGGGATGCGGGGCAGTGGTCACAGCTTTTTATCCTCGGCGCCTTAGTCGTTGTATATATCTTCAATATTAAAAACCTGCCTCTCCATAGTTATTACCTGAAAAACCTTGTGGCATTCCTAAATCTAGGGCTGGCCGGTTTTGTGCTGGCTTCAGTGGCAATTCGTTTTGTATTCCCGTCGGTAAGTCTGGAAGGTGGCGCAATCTGGGTAATAAAATGTTCTCCCATATCGATGAAGAGCTTTCTTTGGGAGAAATTTTTTGCCTTTTGGCTACCCCTTCTCTTTTTGGGAGAACTCTTGATGATCGTTTCAAACATTCTTCTCGGCGTAGACAGGTTTATGATGATCCTCTCCATTATAAGCATATTTTTTATTACCCTTGGCGTCACGGGTCTTGGCGTCGGTATGGGGGCAATTTATCCGAGATTCAAACATGAAAATATTGCTCAGGTTGCTGCCGGGGCAGGGGGGGTTATTTATATGATCATCTGTCTTGCCTATATCGGGGCGGTCTTGATCCTTGAAGCCAGGCCCGTTTATGTTCATTTCAAAAGGCAATTTTTTTTCCATGATTATAGTCTCTCAGGTTTGTACGTTGCTGTTACGGCGGTTTTGGTAATGACTGTCTCTGCCATTATTATTCCTATGCGGAAAGGGATCAAGGCTTTAGAGGAAATGGATATGTAAGCTTCTCATCTCATCTCATCTCTGGTCTGGCATCCATAACGGTTAATGGCAACATGTGTATAGCTGCTTTCTTTCTGTCCCCTCCATGTGCAAACGACCTTGATCTATTTCTTTAGCAACATTCACAAAAGAGGATGAAATTTCCCCTGAATGGGGAACAAATCGCCAAAAAAATGACAAAAACTATGTGCTCAAAACGGCTATGTTTTTGGCATGAGAGTTGCTCATATGCATCTATAAGGTTGAATTGTCCTGCCTAATACGAACGAGGAACAGGCCGTTTTTCCACTGGACAGGCTCAGAGAAAAGCTTGGTAACAAAGAAGTTATATTGAGAGACAAAAAGATAAGCGTTTCAGTGAGTATTGGAATCGCCTCTGTATCAGATTCTGAAGATGATGAAGCAGAGGCGATACACCGTGCTGATCAGGTCATGTATGCTGCAAAACGCACAGGTCGTAACAGAGCTGTTTGCTGTGAACTTGAACTGCCCATTAAGTGCTACTCTGCAATAAGATTTTGTGAACTAAAAGAGCGGCGTATCCCGTTATTAATTACAGGCACGTTGCCTATGCTACGAAAGTTTTGCCGCTTTCTTTAATTCTTCCACAAGTTCTTCTCTTTTACCATAAAGCCCTTTAATCTCTCGTGGTGCATGGTTGGCCAAGGTATAAGCTGTAATGATGGGCAGTGCAATCGTTGAGTCAACATAACAGACAATGGTATTTGGCAGAGCGTCAGGTGTGACCTTGCCCCAGCTCACAGCCTCGGAAGGCGTAGCACCCGAAAGGCCTCCGGTATCAGGCCTTGCATCGGTAATCTGCACAAAGTAGTCATGCCCCGCTTCGTCAATGCCCAATACCTCCTGGATATGAGGTTCTGTCTGGAGGAGAAAGTTCTTTGGCGAGCCGCCTCCCAAAATAAAAACGCCACTTTTGCCGCCGCTTTTTTTTGCACCCAGAACGATGGCAGCTGTTTCATTCACATCGATGGAAGGATCAATCTTGAGTTTATTGCCAAATAATGCCGTGGCCGCCACATTCATGCCGATAGATGAATCCCCCGGTGAAGAGGTATAGACAGGCAAGCTGGCCTTGTATGCGGCGGAAAGAAAACAGCTGCTCTCAAGTCCCAGCGCTTTTTCTCTTTCTGCAAGGTATTTCCCTACAAGATAATGGAACTCTGCTGTCCCCATTTCTTTCTGAAACTCGTCAGTCTTGATTATCTCGCGAAAAAAGGCGTCCGTTGAAAGAAGCACATCATAATCAAAAAGAATGTCATATATTCTTACGACACCTTCTTCTCTCAATACTGTATCATCAGTAAAAGGGGAACCCTGATGAAGTGAAAGCCCAATTCCGAAATGTGCATCATGATAAAGATTTGCACCAGTACTGATGACCCAGTCAATAAAACCTGCATTTAAAAGAGGCGTGAGGCATGACAGACCCACGCCGGCGGGCGTAAGCGCACCACTCAGCGACAGACCGATGGTCACCTCCTCATCAAGCATCTTTTCTTTAAATAGGTGACAAACTTCTTTCAGTCTCGCTGCATTATAAGCCGAAAAGGTATCGTCCACTAATTCTGTAATGCTTATGGACTCTGTAATGCCTTTAGGCAGGATCCTGTTTCCTGCCAGGTAGTTTTTTTTCTTACTCATAAAGGTTTCTCTTAAGAATGTTTATGTTATGCTTCTATTGCATAACCCAATAATTTGTAAACAAGTTTGGCTGTCAAAAAATCGGGTGCGGGAAGATCTTTAATGGGCGCCAGCTCAACCACATCGAAGCCGATGATTTCCTTTGTTTCGGAGACTTTTCGCAAAAAATGTGTCGTTGTGTACCAGTCTAGCCCCCCCGGTTCTGGTGTGCCTGTTGAGGGCATAATAGAGGGATCGAGGACATCGATATCTATTGTAACATAAACCTTGTCCGGCAAGTCGCTCATAACCTGCTCCATCCAGTCCGTTTTGCCGGTGATTTTATGGGCAAAGTAGATTTTTTGTCCACCCTCGGAAATAAAGTCAGCCTCCTCCCGTGAGAGAGATCTGATCCCAACCTGGGAATAGGTCAGGCCCAATTCATGGACCCTTTTCATTATACAGGCATGACTGTGGGGTGTATCGTCATAGCTGTCCCTTAAATCGGCATGGGCGTCCAGTTGGAGTACACCAAAGTCATTGCCTCTCACCTCTATAAAAGCATCAAGTACACCCTTTGTTATCGAGTGTTCGCCTCCCAAAGAGACGAGGAACTTGCCATCCCGCAGGACTTTAATTGCACTATCCCTGATGCTTTTTATCATTGACGAGGGTGAGGAAGCACCTTTAACTGCTGCTAGAGTATGAATTCCTATTTCATAGGTATCACGATGGAGCTCTTCATCATAAAGCTCCATATTCATGGAGGCCTTTATAATGGCATCCGGTCCAAGTGCCGTGCCCCCACCATAACTGACCGTCCCCTCATAGGGAATGGGAAGAATAGCGGCCTTTGCTGCCTTGTAAGAAGTATACTCTTCGGGAAGTCCGCCGAAGTTGCAGGAACTAGAAGACATTATTTTGATTCCATCCACTCCATGATAAGCACAGCGGCAGACACAACGGTGGTCCATTCGCCACTTTTGTGACCTGTTGCTGTTTGTGTAAGGTTTCTCGTATTCACTATTTTTCCGGACATTTTGAAGAACTCTTCCTTTTCATCCCATGCCTTGCTTGGATCAAATTCAATACCCAGTGTTGTTGCAAGCATAGATGCGGCAAGATCCTCTGCATAATCGCCCGCTTTCTTTTCATTCTCACCATAGGAGTGATGTTCAGAAAGATAACCGTGAGTGGATCTGTCTTTTGGCAGGGCGAGACCAACGGAGGCGGCAATAAGCCTGTTCGGTTCATTGGTGGCCTGCTCGGACAATACCACAAAGAGTATCTGCCCGGCTTTTAACATGCCCTCACCCTTTGGCCTTGAGATGAGCTTACATGCCGGTGGAAAAATACTGGATACTTTTACAAGGTTTTGCGCAGCAATGCCCGCATCTCTTAAAGCCATTTCAAAGCTTGTCAGCTTTTCCTTGTTTCGGCCTACACCCTTTGTCAAATAGGCCATTTTTGGTATTAACATAACTAGTCCCTCCATTAAAAAGAATAGCAAAATATAAGTTATTTTTATTAAAAAAACAACAAAAATAAATAGGGAAAATTATGTCTGTATTCCAGCTAGTTACAGCCGGCTTGGTGTGTGAAGGGGCGTGCTTTTTTACGTGAAAATTGCAGGAATGAAAGGTGTTGGAATTCATATCTTTGTAGAGAGCAGTCCCCTGAAATATCAAAACAACAGCTCAGTAGAAATGTAGATGCCCTGGCAGGTATTTGCGAGGAATATCAGTATCGTCTGTTAAAGTGCCAGTTATAGGCAGAGCGAATGATCGTTTCGTGGTCTGAGTGACAAGGTTGCCATCCAAGGATGTCATACGCTTTTTGACTGGAGGCTACAAGTTTGCCTGGATCGCCCGGCCGGCGGGGAGCTGCCACAGATTTTACCTCCTTACCGCTTATTTGAGAAACAAGGTCTACAATCTGCTTCACACTGAGCCCTTCACTGGTGCCGAGATTAAAAATGTCAAAACCTTCATTCTTAGATAAGTGTTCTAATGCCTTCAAATGCGCCGCGACAATGTCCTCTATGTGGATGTAATCCCGAATACAGGTCCCGTCATCCGTATCCCAGTCTGTCCCAAATATCTGCGATGTTCTTTCCTTCTCAACATTCTCAAGTACGATTGGAATGAGGTTCTGCTTTACTCTCTGCGCTTCCCCCGTTGTCCCGTCCAATGAAGCGCCTGCAGCATTGAAATATCGAAGCACGATGCTGTTTAAACCAAATGCGTGTTCATAATCCTGTAAAATAATTTCCACCATCCGTTTGGACGCACCATAGGGATTGATGGGCTTGGTCGGATGATTTTCATCAACGGGCAAATACTGGGGCTGACCGTATACGGCAGCTGTGGAAGAAAAGATAAATCTTTTGACATTATTTTCCAGCATGGAATTTAAAAGCCTCAACACTTTCGCCACATTGTTCTCATAATACAGGTCGGGTTTCTCAACAGACTCTCCAACCTGTATCTTCGCCGCAAAGTGCATAACGAGTTCTATTGTCTCTTTATTGAAGATGGACTTCAATAAAAGTTGATCACCCAGGTCTCCCTCATAGAAAGGAATGTCGCAATGGAGCGCCTTTTTGTTCCCAGTAGACAGATCATCAAGAACGACAGGTTGATGGCCGGCATCTGATAAACGACGACACATGAGAGAACCGATATATCCTGCTCCGCCTACGACGAGTACTTTCATTGAACTAACCTCCGCTTTATAGTAACTGGTGACATTTATATTATCTTCAACGCAAGTTTATCACAACAGAAATCTTGTGAAAAATGTCTGCTTTACAAGCGCTTACCTTAGAGTATATAATTTTTAATTTTGCCCTCAATTAAACAAGGTATTTGATGACACAACCCATAGGTAAATTACCTCCACAAAATCTTGAAGCTGAACTATCCATTCTTGGCGGCATTCTTCTCGATAATGACGCAATCAATAAGGTACATGAAATTCTGAAATCTGCAGATTTCTACAGGGAGGCCCACAGGAAAATCTTTGATGTAATGATAGATATTAATAGCAAAGGGGAACCTGTAGACCTGATAACTCTCAATGATGCCCTTAAAACTGCCGGGCTGCTGGAGGATGTGGGCGGATCGTTCTTCATCGCTTCCCTGGCAGATGGCGTGGCCACTGCGGCCAATATTGCTTACTATGCAAAGATTGTGAAGGAAAAGGCTGTTCTTAGAGGATTAATCAATGTTGCGACGGAGATAGTAACAAAGGGATATGATGAAAGCACAGAAGTAGATAAGTTTCTCGATTATGCTGAGGGTAAGATATTTGAAATATCGGAAAATAAGGTCAAACCCTCATTCTATAAGATTAAAGATATCGTAAAAGACAGCTTCAAGATTATTGAAGAACTGTATGACAAAAAGGCCATGGTAACGGGTATCCCTTCAGGATTTAAGGCTCTTGACATCTTAACATCCGGTTTTCAGCCTTCTGACCTTATTATTGTTGCCGGAAGACCTTCCATGGGAAAGACCGCTTTTTGTCTAAACCTTGCACTCAATGCTCTAAGAGAAGAGAAAGATCGTAAAAGTACGGTGGCATTTTTTTCCCTTGAAATGTCGAAGGAGCAGCTTGTAACGCGAATGCTCTGCTCTGAGGCAAGAGTGGATGCAAGTAAATTAAGAAGTGGATTTCTTGCCGAATCCGACTGGCCAAAACTGACTCGCGCCGCCGGCTTTTTGTCTGAAATTAGCATGTATATAGATGATACCCCGGCCATTTCTGTCCTGGAAATGAGAGCTAAATCCCGAAGGTTGAAGGCTGAAAAGGGGCTGGGCTTGATCATTGTTGACTATATGCAGCTTATGCGGGGACGCGATGGATCCGAAAGAAGAGAACAGGAAATTTCGGAGATTTCCCGGTCACTAAAGGCCCTTGCTAAAGAACTTCATGTCCCGGTCATTGCGCTTTCTCAGTTGAGCCGTGCCGTTGAACAGCGGGGCGGTGATAAAAGGCCCATCCTATCGGACTTAAGAGAAAGCGGTAGTATCGAGCAGGATGCGGATGCCGTGCTATTTGTCTTCAGAGAAGAATTTTATAACCGTGACGATGAGAGCCTCAAGGGGCTTGCAGAGATCATTATAGGAAAACATAGAAATGGTCCCACAGGTGTGGCATCGCTAACCTGGATTGGTGAGTATACCCGCTTTGAAAACAGAGCGGACATTGACCTATGACCGTGATAGCCTTGTAGGCTTGAGCCCGTCTGGATACAAAAATGGAAAATAAATTTAATATATTATTAGTTGATAAAGACGAAAAAGTTCTCGAAGGGTTAAAAGCCGCCCTTTCCACTTTAAATCCCAAAATTCTCCTTGCAACTGATGGAGATGAGGCGATTGACATCATTGAGCACAATAAACCCGATCTTATTATCTCTGAAATAAATCTTCCTAAGCTTGATGGCTGGGAACTCTGCTGGTTAATAAGGGAGAGACCCGATTTATCAAGTATACCCTTTATATTCCTCACATCAAGAACCGGGGTGTCAGATGAGGTTTTCTCATTTGAACTCGGTGCGGACGACTTTATAAAAAAACCTTTTATAAAAAATGAATTGCAGGCAAGAGTCAAGGCCCTGCTTGCCCGTATTGACAGAGGGAAGCAGAAATCGATTCCCGATTTTGGCGGGGTGAAAGGTGCATTAAAAGATATGAGTCTTGCTGATCTCCTTCAGGTCCTGAATCTGGGAAAGCGGACGGCTGCAGTACATCTATCAAAAGGAGATGGAAGGGGGAGCATCTTTGTTTTTAGTGGAAAGATTGTTCATGCCCGTTATGGAGATATTAAAGGTGAAGAGGCTTTGTTTTATCTTTTGTCATGGGAGAGTGGTACATTTTCCGTCGAAATGGGGGCTTCGACGAATATCAAAAGCGTAAATTTATCTACAGAAATGGTCCTCCTTGAGGGATTCAAGAGGATGGATGAGAGTAAAAAAAGAGGAACACCTCCAAGGTCGGAGTCAATGGAAGAGGGTGAGGTTTTAACACTTAAGGCACTTTTTGACCTGGGGATAATAGAGGATGACAGGGGGGGAGGGAAGTGAAAAAGGTCGCCATTATAGGAGGCGGCAAAGAAGGGTTGTCGCTCCTTCCAATGCTCCGTAAATCGAAAGATGCCACCGTTGTTATGATCGTTGACAGAAATCCTAATGCCCTTATCTTTAAGCTGAATGAACTTGGATACAAAATATCAGCAGATCTAAATATAGAGGTGACTTCAAACCTTAATGCCATCACACACTGTAAAGATTTAACGTTAATTATCGATGCTTCTGAAGATGAAGAGATCCATTTGATTCTTCGTTCTTTTAACCTGGATAATGTTGAAATAATCAGCCCATTAAGTGCAAGGCTTATTTGGGGACACATGGGTGAAAGCGGAGCGTCTCAGATGTCGCTGGTGAGAAGTGAAAAGGCAGGTCTTCTAGCCAGTCTCAAAGAGATTGTCGATGCCGTCAATCTGACGAAAGATAAAAAAGAGTTGCTCTCCATGGTCCTCAGAGTGGCACTTTCTTCTACGGGATCTGAAAGAGGTTCTATCATGCTCCTCGACAAAGAGGACAATAGGCTTAGTATCGTCGTTTCTCAAGGCATTGCAGAGAATATAATAAAAAATTTCAAAGGTCGTTACGGAGAAGGCATTGCCGGACAGGTTGCTGAGACCGGGAAGCCCATTCTTCTTTCAGGCAGAGTCAATAATTCAGTACTTGATGAGCTTAGAAGTCGTGAAGCGGTACAAGCTGCCCTCTCGGTTCCCTTGCTGGCTGACAAAAAAACGATAGGTGTGCTAAATGTGAGTACCAACAGAAGTAAAGATGCATTTAATGAGAATGAGTTAACTTTTTTAACTACCTTAGCTTCAATGGGTGCCAGAATAATTCTTCGCTCTCAGGAAATTGAAGAAATGAGACATGATTCGGACAGCTTTTCCATCTGGAAGCGGGTATCTAACATATTGAATGCAGTAATGTCACTGGAAAAAAAACTGTTTGAAGTTTCAAATGTCATATCTTCATACATGAATTTGGAATGTAGCATTTATACGCTGGAAGTTGACTCCAGTCAGCTTTATCTGAAAGCATCTTCTAATGCGGGTTTTTCAAATTCTACCTATTATACCTTGATGGTCGGTGAGGGCATTGAAGGGATTGCCGCGAAAACCAGGAGAGAAGTGACTCTGAAGGGAGAGGTGTCGGAGGGTGACAGGGTTTTGTTCAAGGCTTATCCCCTTCTGTCCTCCGGAGAGGAGTTGCAGGGCGTAATGAGAATCCTCTCCCATTCTCCAAATGAAGAAGATCCGGAAGATGATTCACTGTTGCGTGATTTGATTAAAATAATAGCCGAGGAAATAAAAGACTCTTTCAAGGAGGAAAGGATAACTTTAAAGACAACGAAGATCTCGGCCATTAATGAAGCGGGAATAAATTTAATTTCAACAAAAGATTTAAAAGAAGTGACGAGATTAATCGCTTCATCGGCTGCAATGATTCTGGACTCTGAGGAGAGCATTGTACGTTTCCGTGATCCACTTAGCGGTCATTTTACCATTATGTCGACCTACGGAATGACAGATAAAGAATCAAGAATTTCTCTTTTTAAGATGGATAAAGAACTGTCCCATGATGTGATCGAGAAAGGCGTGCCGATTCTTGTCCCTCATTTAAAGGACAGTTCATACAGCAGTAAGGAGAGTATCGCAAAATCTGGCTTGTGCCAGCCAATTAAAAGGGGGGGCAAGATTGTCGGGACTATATCGCTCTATAATAAAATTGTGAAAGGCTTTTTTACTCCCCTTCCTTTTAATGAAGAGGATAAGGATATCCTTGCGCGGTTTACGTCTTATGCAGAGAGAGCCATCGATAACAGTCTTATCGTTGAAGAGTCTATGAAGCTGATAAGTTTTGATGAATTAACAACATTGCCCCATGCTGAATCTATGGAAAATAGGTTAAAAGATGAATTAGAAAGGTCAAAAAGGCATAATAAGATTTTTAGTTTTGCCTTTTTAGATGTGCCAAATTTCACAAGTTATGTCAAAGTTTATGGCCATGATGGTGGAGAGACACTGGTCAGAGATATCTCACATCATCTCCGGGAAAGCATACGAGCCTTTGATGTTGTGGGCAGGTTCTGGGGTAGCCGTTTCGGCATTATTTTACCGGAATCTGAAGAGAAGGGAGTAGATGTCATTAAAAGATTAATGGAAGAGATAGAGGAAATAAATCTGGATCCGGAAGGCCTTTTTGCTCCCCAGAAAGTGAAGGTCATTTATGGCTTTACTGAATACACCGGAGGAGAGACTGATATTAATGAAATTATTAAAAAAGCGGCTGAAGATCTGGAAAAAAAGAGAAGATCTTTCCTTTCAGAATGATCCTGTAGACCCCCCTTTAAATCCAGCCTCATTGTCCTCATTAAGTCTGAACAACTATTCTATGACGGTTCCAGCCATGAATCGATTTTTTATTCAGTTTGCATCTTTAATTGTCTTTATCATTGTTTAATGCTGCAATCATATCTTTGGCGTCTGGAATTAGCTCATGTTCGGGGTAATCGTCAATAAATTCTTTAAGCCCTTTAATGGCAGCATCTTTTTGATCCATCTTTAGAAGGCATAGCTCTCTTGAAAACCTGGCATTCGCTATAAATCGACTAAGCGGAAATTCTTCTCGAAAACTATCAAAGGCAATCAGCGCCTCAGAGAACTTGCCTTGCTCCATGAGATCATCTGCAATGGCATATTTATCTACTTCCTTGTCAAGAGTTGATTCTTTCTCTCCCTTCCAGTAGGGGGCCAATTCTTCTGACCCCTTTTCCCTACCCTTCACGCCGGCAACCGCTGATTCTGTTGTCCTCCTTTTTTTCTTGGGAGAAAGAGATCGTATTTTCATCCATATCCTGTCAAACATACTTAAGGTGCTTTTTTTCTCAACACTTTGTCCGGCATTAACTTGTGACTGATAATTTACAGATATCAAGTCAGCCGACAGGAAAAGAGTAAAAATAAGCATTATTCGTGTCATGGTTTTCATTGTTAACCTCCCCATTTATGTTGTTATGATGTCTTTAAAATAAGTTGATATATTACGCTTTTTTAATAAAATTAGTGGCATGCATAAATTAGTTGCAGCAAAGGGTCACTAATTTTCTTCATCATCAAGGCCATACTTGGCCAGTCTGTAGCGAAAAGAGCGAAAACTGACATTAAGGAGTTTTGCTGCCCGTGTTTTTACACCGGCTGCAAGTTTCAATGATTTCATCAGGAGATCCTTCTCCACATCTTCCATGATTTTATCTATATTTACGCCTTCATCGGGAATTTCCATCCCATCTGTATACTCACTGTGCTCTTTCTCCCTGACCTCTTCAGATAATGTTTCCGCCAGAATAATATCAGTGACTTCAAGAGCGACTGCATGTTCAATGATATTTTCCAGCTCTCTTATGTTTCCCGGGAAATCATAGCCCTGCAGCACCGTCATCGCTTCCGACGAAATTCTTAATATCTTCCTCCCAAGTTCGCGGTTGTATTTCCTGATGAAATGGTCGACCAGGGACGGCAGGTCCTCCTTCCTCTTTCTAAGAGGCGGCAGCTTGATCTGAATCACGTTGAGACGGTAATAGAGATCCTCCCTGAAGGAGCCCTGCCTCGCTTCCTCCTCCAGCCCCCGGTTGGAGGCGGCAATGATCCTCACATCGGTTTTGAGGTTCTCCGTATCGCCCACCCGCCTGAATTCTTTCTCCTGTATTACGCGCAATAATTTCACCTGCAGGGCAAGAGGCGTATCTCCAATTTCATCAAGGAAAATAGATCCGCCGCGTGCCAGTTCAAAAAGACCACGCTTATTTGATATTGCCCCAGTAAAAGCGCCCTTTTTGTGGCCGTAGAGCTCGCTTTCCAGAAGGTTTTCCGCCATGGCGCCGCAGTTGACGGTTATAAATGGGTGTTCGCTTCTTCGGCTGTTGGAATGAATGGCCTTTGCCACTAACTCTTTTCCTGTACCGCTTTCTCCGGTTATCAGAATGTTGGACATGGTGGGCGCCACTTTCTTGATGAGGTTGTAAATATCCATCATCTTGTCGCTTGCCCCCACAATGTCGCCGAAGTTGAAGCTTTCCTTTAATTCCTTTTTCAGCAGCAGGTTCTCGTTCTGAAGGGCGATCTTTTCAAAAGCCTTTTGCAGGATTAATTTGATTTCATCAACTTTGAAAGGCTTGGTCATGTAGTCGTAGGCGCCGCATTTCAGCGCTTCAACCGCCGACTCTGCCGATGCATAAGCTGTAATCATGATGACTTCAGTCGATGGTGAAATCTCTTTCACCCTTTTCAGTACTTCAATACCATTGAGCTTTGGCATCTGTATGTCGCTGATGACCATGTGAAAGTCCTTATCATTAATCTTCTCCAGGGCCTCGGCCCCACTGCGGGCAGTTGTTACCTGATAGCCCTCTTCTACAAGGAGGATTTCAAGAAACTCTCGAATACTTAATTCATCATCAACTATTAGAATTCGTTTGTCCAATGTCGCCCTCTTATGTAGGTGAGTTTTCGGGGATCTTGAGCGTAAAAGTTGATCCTTTATTCGGGAGGCTTTCCACTGTTAAAGAACCACCATGAGCTTTAACGAGATTATGAGCAATAGATAATCCCAATCCTGTGCCGCCCTCTCTGGATGTATAAAAAGGATCGTAAATCTTTTTAATGTTCTCAGCGCTCATTCCGCAGCCGCTATCTTTTACTCGAAGTTCCCCAACTTTTTTTTCATTATCAACAGACATGGACGTCTCAATATCTATTTTGCCGATTCCTTCAATTGCTTCAGTGGCATTCTTAAGTAGATTCCAAAAAACCTGCTTAATCTGATCCTTGTCTGCAGGGATGAGATTCATCTCTCTCAGGGTAGTGTGAATAATTATATCATTTCTATTATCTTTAGAGTTAAGAAAGATCTCCAGGACTTCATTGACGATATCATTCAGGTTTATCATTTTTTTGTCAGGCTGAGGTGGTTTTGCGTAGTTGAGAAATTCTGTAATTAATACATTCAGCCTGTCAATTTCTCTCAAAACGATGTTCATCAACTTAGCATTATAATCTTCCTTTAAATTTGATTTGAGAATCTCGATTGAGCCGCTAATTGATGCCAGGGGATTTCTGATCTCGTGTGCCACACCGGCAGCGAACTTTCCTACCGCTGCCAGCCTGTCCGTTTTTTTTAGCTCATCTTCCATTATTTTTAATGAGGAAAGATCCTGGAAAATTACAATTTCACCAACCTGCATGCCTTCAGAATCTTTAAGTGGCGACATCGAAAAACCCAGATAGTAGTTTTTTCCATCATTTCTTTTAAACCAGCTTTCCCATCTTGTCTTATCGGCAGTTAAATTAGTATTAATTACTTTATTCTTAATGTAAGGGAAAATCTCCAGAGCCTTTCGTCCATATATCTCATCAATTCTGTACCCTGTTATGATCTCAGCTGCTGAAT
Organism: Pseudomonadota bacterium; assembly: GCA_015222555.1. GTDB lineage: Bacteria > Desulfobacterota > JADFVX01 > JADFVX01 > JADFVX01 > JADFVM01. The sequence goes on along the minus strand of JADFVM010000017.1, from coordinate 6,906 downwards.
TAAATGAAGTTATTTCTCCTCTGTTATTAATGGTCATCAAGCCGCTCGTTATATTTTTAACGATGTCATTGTTGAGAGATTTGAGCGCCTCAAAATCAATTTTTTTCTTCAATAATGCATCTTCAGCCTCCTGAGCCTGAAGAGCAAGTTGACCGCTGAGAAATGCCACAAAGTAAAAGGCTGAAATATTTGCGGTAAGAGTATATAAAACGCTACCTGGTATTTCCTGTGATGTCCCGGTAATAACTTCGGCCATGGATGGCATCAGATGGTAATATTCAAGATTAACTAGAAGTCCGTAACAAATACTGCTTATCGATGCCGACCAGTAACCCCCTCTTCTGTAGGTTACGATGGCAGAACTTACAATGGTAAGAATATAAAGGAATGACAGTGGGCTTGTCGTGCCACCACTGATATAGATGACAAAGGTAATGATTAAAATGTCTATTAGTGTTTGAGAGTAGGCAAGCCTTCCAAGCTTTTTTACATGTTTGAGCAGAGGTAGGTATAGGATGGATAGAAAAAAGACCAGTCCTGCAAGAGTGTAGATTGTCGTTGTTACAGAGTTAAGGACTGTGCCTTTCTCTTTGAACTGAATGAGGATGCCGGTAAAGAGAAGGATGATTGCAACAATTAACCGGAAAAGCATCAACCATTTGAGTTTATCGTGGAGGACTTCTCGGTCCGGATTCTCAGGCAATGATATCTGCTGGCTATGGGACATTCGTTGAGAGGGTAGAAGGGCGCTGTCTTTTCACATTCAGAATGCCGTTACTTTTTATTTTGATCATTACAGGCTGATTATCGGAATAGGTCGAAAAAAGCGGCCCGGACTTCTGGTTAAACATTCCCTGCCATACTGAATATGGGTAGATACATGGCAATAATGAGACCACCGACAATCCCGCCAAGGACAACCATGATAGCCGGTTCCATGAGAGCCGTTAAACCATCAACGGCAGTGTCAACTTCATCACTATAAAATTCAGCTATTTTATTAAGCATGGCATCCATAGCGCCTGTCGCCTCGCCAACAGCAATCATCTGGACTACCATGGATGGAAAAACCTTGGATTTTTCAAGAGGCTCAACAATTGTCTTCCCTTCGCTTATGGCAAGACGCGTATCTATCAGGGCATTTTCAATGACAACATTACCCGCTGTTTTCGATGTGATTTCCAGCGCATCGAGAATGGGAACACCACTGCTCAACATGGTTCCCATGGTGCTGCAAAACTTTGCCACCGCTGTTTTCCTGATAAGGTCCCCAGCTACAGGGGCTTTCAGAAACAACCTGTCACAGACAGCTCGTCCTTTTGCGGTTCCATAAAACTTTTTGAATCCAAAAAATGCAGCCACCATTCCACCGAAAATGAGATACCAGTAGGCAGCAAGAAAATCACTCAGGTTAATAACTATCTGAGTCGGCAGAGGCAGGGTCCCCCCCATATCTGAAAACATTTTCTCAAATATTGGAATAACGAAGAGAAGCAGACCGGCGGTAATGACAATGGCCACAGCAACAATAGATACCGGATAAACCATGGCAGCTTTAACTTTGCTTTTCAGTTTCTCATTTTTTTCGATATATTCGGCCAGCCTGTTAAGGATAGTATCAAGGATACCCCCTATCTCCCCGGCAGCGACCAGATTTACAAAAAGGACATCAAAGACCTTGGGGTGCTTTTTGAGGGCGTCTGCAAAGGTCGAACCTGATTCAACATCGTCCTTGACTTCATAAATGACTTTCTTAAAGGTTGGATTAGGTTGTTGTGAACCTAATATTTCGAGACATTGAACAAGAGGGAGGCCTGCATCTATCATGGTGGCAAACTGCCGGACGAAGATGACAATATCTTTCATCCCCACTTTTTTACCCCTGCCGGCACGTTTTGCTTTTACCTTTACCTTGGTGGGTGTGATCTGCTGCTTACGCAAAAAATCATTAACGCTGGCTTCGCTGGCAGCATCCATCTTGCCTTTCTTAACCTGTCCTGCCTTATTTTTCCCTTCCCATGTGTATATAGGCATTTATCCCTCCTCGGTTCAGGTTGGTCTTCCGGTGCGTTGAGGCCCCTGGGAAATCATTTGCCTCAATTCTTCAGTGTCTGATGACCTGCTCATTGCGTCGTCTAAGGTGACTAATCGTCTAAAATAGAGGTTTGCCAAGGCCTGATTCATTGTTTGCATACCAAACTTATCCTGACCCACCTGCATCTGAGAATAGATCTGGTGCACTTTATCTTCTCTGATGAGGTTCCTGATGGCCGGATTTGGAACCATCACTTCCAGCGCCAGCACCCGTCCCTGGCCATTGGCCTTGGGCAAAAGTGTTTGAGATAAAACACCCTCCAGAACGAAGGAAAGCTGAGCCCTGACCTGCGCCTGCTGATAGGCGGGAAAGACATCAACGATTCTGTTGATTGTCTGGACACATGAATTGGTATGCAAGGTGGCGAAGGCGAGGTGACCCGTTTCAGCTATCGTCAGGGCGGCTTCTATGGTTTCCATGTCTCTCAACTCGCCTATGAGGACGACATCAGGGTCCTGTCTCAAAATCGATTTGAGTGCTCTCTTGAAACTCTTCGTGTCTGCACCGACTTCCCTTTGATTAACAAGGCAGTTTTTATGAGGATGAACAAATTCTATGGGATCTTCTATGGTGATAATATGATCATGCCTTTCACAATTGATTCTGTCAATCATGGCCGCAAGGGTTGTCGATTTCCCGCTTCCAGTCGGTCCGGTAATAAGGACAAGACCTCTCGGTTTGTCTGATATCGTTTTGGCAACAAGGGGGAGATTCAAGTCATCAAAACTTTTAATATCAAAGGGGATGGCCCTGAAGGATCCTGCTACGGCGCCTCTTTGCATATATATATTTCCCCTGAACCGGCTCACGCCCTTTACGCCAAAGGAAATATCCAGTTCGTTTTCTTCTTCAAATTTATGTTTCTGCGCATCCGTTAAAATGCTGTAACAGAGTTGTTTTGTCTCTACCTGGCCTAAGGCCTGAACTTTTAGGGGGATTAGTTCTCCATTGATTCTTAGCTGTGGCGGACTTCCTGTTGTGATATGAAGGTCAGAGGCCCCTTTATCAAACATCACTTTTAGTAACTGGTGAAGCGTTATTGATTGGCTAGACATCTCTTTGACCCTCTCTACAATTTATCGGCAACAGTACATCGAACAGTTTCTTCGATCGTTGTAACGCCATTTTTTATCGCCTTTAAGGCACTCATCCTAAGAGTATCCATGCCGCCTTTAATTGCTTCCATCTTTATCTCGGGTGCTGATGCCCCTGTTAAAACGGCTTCTTTAATGGCATCAGTTATTATCATGACCTCATAAAGCGCCACACGTCCCTTGTAGCCCGTACCACCACATTCATCACAACCCTTACCCTTGTGATAGGTGAAGTCGAGGTTGTCCGGATCAAAGCCTATATCTATCAAGGCCTGTTTAGGGACCTCTTCAGGCGCTTTGCATTTATTGCAGATTCTTCTTGCCAGTCGTTGTGCAACGATCAAATTTACAGACGAGGCGACCAGGAATGGCTCGACGCCCATATTAAGCAGTCTGTTTATAGTTTCCGGTGCATTATTTGTATGTAGCGTGCTCAAAACCATGTGGCCAGTCAGGGCTGCTTTAATGGCGATCTCGGCAGTTTCAAAGTCCCTTATCTCACCAACCATAATGATATCGGGATCCTGTCTGAGGAAGGACCTGAGGGCGGCAGCAAAATTAAGTCCGATATCATCATGCATCTGCACCTGGTTGATCCCCATGAGATTGAATTCTACAGGATCTTCCGCAGTCATGATATTTTCACTCTCCTTGTTAAGGTCGCTTAGCGCTGAATAGAGAGTCGTTGTCTTCCCACTACCTGTTGGGCCCGTGACAAGACACATCCCAAAAGGTTTGTGTATTTCATGCAAGAAACCCTCAAGCTGCTCTTCTTCAAAACCGAGTTTTGTCATATCAAGCTGGAGATTGGACTTGTCAAGCAGTCGCATGACCACTTTCTCGCCAAAGAGGCAGGGGAGTACTGAAACACGGAAGTCCATTTCCTTTTTCCGCCCCATTTTCAGCTTGATCCTGCCATCCTGGGGAAGGCGCCTCTCAGATATGTCAAGTTGAGACATGATCTTGATTCTCGAAATAATGGCATTTTTAATCTTCAGGGGAAGACCCATCGCCTTTTTAAGCACACCGTCGACTCGGTAACGTACTCTGAAGGCCTTTTCATAGGGCTCAACGTGGATATCACTGACACCCAGTTTTGCGGCTTTAATAAGAATTCCATTAACAAGCTTAACGATGGGCGCATCTACGTCACTTGAAAACGACTCATCTTCTTCATCTTCAACGATCTCGACATCGTCGACAGCCCCATGAACAAGATCGTCAAAATCATCGACATCAACGACCTCGCCGCCTACGTCCTCCTCACCCTCGAAAACACCCATTCCTTCATCGTCTTCATCAAATGAATAATCTTTTGCATCGAGGGTCATTTTGTTCGCCTCTTTTTGAACTTTCGGGCCTTTGCCATAGTAGTGTTTTATGGCGTCAATAACGGCGGCCTCTGCTGCAACAACCGCTTCGACGTTGTATCCTGTCATAAACTTAATGTCATCAATGGCAAAGATATTGGATGGATCGGCCATGGCAAGAATGAGAGTAGAACCTGCTCTGTTGATTGGAATAACAAAATATTTTTTTGCCACATCAAAGGGAACGAGTTTAACCACTTCGGGGTCGACTTCAAATTCTGAAAGATTGATTGAGGGGACACCATATTGCTTGCTCAGGAAGGTGGTAAGCTCGTCTTCGCTAATGATTCCTTTCTTTGTAAGGTGGAATCCGAGTCGACCACCTTTCCCCTTCTGTTCCGTAAGAGCTTCCTTCAACTGATCCTCAGTGATCAGATTTTCTTTTACAAGGAGCTCTCCAAGTTTTGATGACATATTGATATTCCTTACTCTGAATTGAATTTCAATCAATCATTATAATATGAATCACATTCTATTACAACCATAAGCTATGTCAAGAAAATAGATCACTTAAACTCACCCTGAAGTGCTTCCAGCATTGCATTCACGGGCGGTGATTGGCCGGTAAAGAGTTCAAAGGCTATTTCTCCCTGACAGGCCAGCATATCTAGCCCGCCCTGTGTTCTAAGGCCCAGGCCTTCGGCATCCCGGAGCAAGCTGGTAATAAGTGGTTTGTATACAATATCGACGACAATGGTTTCCTTTGTCAGTTGTTCAAGGGGGAGATCAAGATCATTTTCCCCAACCATGCCGGCAGACGAGGCATTAACAAGAAGATGGGCATTTTTAAAGGCATGGGAGAGTTTTTCACTGGAAAGATCAATCCCCTCAAAGGTTGAACTCCGAATTTTTAGCGAGAATTCAGACGCCAGAGATTCTGCCTTTCCTAACGTACGGTTTGCAATAATTACCGTTGTTGCTCCCTCCGCGGCCATGGCCGCAGCTATGCCTCGTGCCGCACCTCCCGCTCCGATAATAACAATTTTTTTCCCTTTCGGCATGAAGGTGTATTCCTTTTTTAAAGCAAGAAGGAGTCCTTTGCCATCGGTATTGTAGCCCACAAGTTTTCCTCTATCATTAACAATGGTATTCGTGGCACCTATAATTCCAACCTCATCGCTGACGCTATCTATATAGTTTAGCGCCCTTTCCTTGTGAGGAATTGTTAAATTGATACCTCTGATTCCCATGGCTCTCACTCCATTTAAGGCCATTTCAAGATGTTGCGGTTTAACATGCCAGGGGATATAAATCATGTCAAGCCCCAACGATTTTATGGCTGCGTTTTGCATGGGCGGAGAGAGAGAATGTTCTATGGGGTCTCCAAATATTCCGATGACTTTTGTTTTTGTAGTGATCTTCATAACTAGTTAGCTGGTCTGCGCCCTCCCGGAAACAGGACACCCTGAATTCTTCTTTTTAATCCCGGTGTGACTTTCACCGCTTCTATAAACTCTCTCGTTGCTTCTGGCCTCTTCCCCTCTTTTAGAAGGGCGGCGCCACTATCATAACGGCAGAAGCCATAGATGGTAATCGCCTTCGATATATCCAGGTCTCTCAAGATATTATTGCTTAAAATATCTCTTGTCACGTATTTATCCCAGATAGATGTATCAACGGATTCCTGTCCTACCACATGTTTATAAATAATGCCATAGGGTATGAATATTGTCTTACCTGTGGAAAACGAATATTTTGACGAATAATCAATGTATGATTTTCTGAAACCATAATTTTCACTGGTAATGACCTCCACTACCATGCCTGGGTTGCGATGGTTTGGGTGAATCCGTCTAATTCTACTTCTCTTCAAGTCCGGTATGTCATCAACATACCAGTCGGAGGCTAAATGAGGTGTATGCAGCAGAAGAACATTGGGTTGATACTGTTCAACAAATTTTAAATACCATAAAGGAAAAGCCCCGCTGTCTCCCCAAGTGAAGAGGATGGCATTTGAAGTCAATGACTTCAACTCGTTGACCGCGTAATCAAAGGCGATAAAGTTGTTGCTCCGATTATTTTTATTAAAGTGAGAATAAAAAAGAAAGGTTGGTATAAATATGAGAGCTGCCATCCACAATGCCGTAATGCCGGAGTTCACTTTTTTGCCATCGCCCAGTTTTCTTATAAGCTTTGTTAAAAGAGAAAGCAGCCAGAATGCAGCGACACCAATCCAAAGAGAAAAGACCATATAGGTCGGTGTGTGGAATGCCTCGATGAGAAAGATGTTTTCCTTTGGAGGATTTCCATAAATAACAACCCCCACGCTTAATACCATTAAAACGATGACTGTTATTGACGCGAAAAACCAGCCCCTGATGAAAAACCTGAGAATACCGACAAGGCC
>JADFVM010000153.1 GCA_015222555.1 Pseudomonadota bacterium | reverse complement strand
TTCACGTTGATGCCAATAAACTCCGTGCGTTCGGGGTTATCCCGAATGGTCATCAGTATGCGGCCGAATGGGGAGTTGACGATTTTTCTGAGTATAAGTACAGATATGGACACTACGGCCAGGGTGAAATAAAAGTATTTTGTCCTTGAATCAAGAAATTTCGGGAAGTGAATGTCATAGATTCCGGTATCTCCACCGGTCAAGGAATTCCATTTGAAGACAATGGCCCATACGATCTGGGAAAAGGCCAGGGTCAGCAGGGCAAAATAGATCTTGGTCAAACGCACGCAAAAAAAGCCGATGATCAGGGCGGCCGCCGCCCCAAAGAAACCGGTGGCTGCAAAGGCGATCCCAAAACTGAGCCCAGCCTTTTTGATCAGCAATCCGCACGCATAGCACCCGATCCCAAAATAGGCCGCATGACCAAAGGAGACCAGCCCGGTATAGCCCAGCAAAAGATTCAGACTCAGGGCGAAAAGCCCGAAAATCAGGATATCCGTTAAAAGAAACACGTAGTAACGGGACCCTGTCAGGGGAATAAGCCCCATTAGCACGACGATGGCGATGAGTATCCAATTCTGTCTGGACATGTCTTTAACGCTGTAAGGGCCTTCCCAAAAGACCCCATGGTCGAGTCATCAAAACAACAACCATGATGACGTAAATGAAAATCATGGACAACCTGGGGAAAACCAAAATGCCCAGGGCATAGACCGGCCCGACGATGAGCGCCCCGAGAAAAGTTCCCCAGAAACTGCCCAATCCACCGATCACTACCACAATGAAGGCATTGATGATGATCTCGACGTCCATGCCAGGCCTAATGGTTATGACCGGGGCAACTAAAGCCCCGCCCAGCGCGCCCAACCATGAGCCGATCATGAAGACAACAGTGAACAATCGATCCACGTTAACTCCGAGAGCACCGAGGGTCTCCCGATCCAACGCCGCCGCCCGGACCATCCGCCCCCAGCGGGTTCTGAGCATGAAAAACCAGAAAAGAAAGGCGACACAGGGACCCAGAAAAAGAATGAAGACATTATATTTGGGGAAATACTGTCCGAGGATCTCAACCGCTCCTCTGAGTACAGCCGGTCGTGACACGGAGAGTTGGTCAACGCCCCAAATGAACCTGGCCAGGTCACCTAAAACCAGGACCAGGGCATAGGTAAGCAGAAGCTGATTAATTTCCACTTGGTGGTAAAGCCGGCGAAGCAGGAGTCGTTCGATGATCCCCCCAAGCAAGGCCACCGCCACTGAGGCCGCGATCACGGCCCACCAGAACTGGCCTGGGAAGTCAACAAACAAGGAGACGCATTGATAGGTGGCGTATGCGCCGAGCATGTAAAGAGAACCATGGGCAAAGTTCAGAACACCCAGGACACCAAATATGATTGAGAGACCGGAGGCGATGAGAAAAATAAACATCGCATTGGTTAATCCGTTGAGTAGCTGAAGGACCACAAATGAAAGATCGAAGCTCAATTCTACAAAACCCCCGGTCTTTGGATAAAGAGAGTTGGAAGGAGCTTGCCCGCTCCTTATTCAGGAAACGGACAAGCTCCAAGGTTCTTAAAGAAGAATTAGTCCATCAATTCGTCTGCCGGAATATATCGAACCGGTTTAAGGATGGGGAAAGGATATTCCGGAACCTTGGTCACGGGGCCCCAGTACATGCCCCGAACAGCCTGGTGATCCTTGGCTCTCATGGTCAGCTTGCCAACAGAGGAGTCGATGGTCAATCCCTCAAGGGCCTTGATGACCTTATCAGTATCTGTGGTGCCGGCCTTTTTTATCGCCTCAGTAAGGAATTTCATGGCATCATATCCGGTGCCTGCCCAACTTGAGGCGTACTTCGTCCCCATGAACTTATTTAAACGCCGGGCCCAGTCCCTATGCCAAGCGGTGTCCGGGTACCAGAAAGTATCGTAGGCATTGGAAATGATTCCGAGAGGCATATCGTCTCCTGCGCCCCTAATAGCTTCCATACACCCGGCCTCTCCAGCCGATACAAATCCGACTTTCTCAAAGAATCCGTAGTCTCGTGCCTGCTTGGCGAAGGTGATAAAGTGGCCTCCCCATAAGGTCGAGAATACAGCATCGGGCTTGGAGGCCAAGACAACGCTGATAAAGGGAGTGTAATCCGATTCACCCAGTTTAGGCCAGGCCTGATGAACAATCTCGACTTCCGGTTTCATCTTTTTCAGCCAGGGTATAAAGGCCTCGGTAACACTCCAACCATAGGAGTAATCAGGACCGATCGTGGCGATACGCTTCCAGGGGTATTCGGCCATCAAAACAGCTGCGCTCCGCCCCTCTGTCTTAGAGTTGCAAGCCGACCTGAAGACGTAAGGGTGTAACCTGGGCGCTTCGCACATATCGGCTACTTTGGGGATTGCGGCGATGTAGATGATCTTTTCGTGCTTGGAGACGTCGGCGAGGGCCAGACCCTGAGAGGAAGTCAGACCGCCGACCAGGAAGTCGATGTTGTCCTTGAGGATCATTTCCTTGGCCACCCGGGTTGCTTCATCTGGACTGCTCTTGCAATCCCGGACAAGGAGCTCAATCTTCCGGCCCAGGACGCCACCGGCGTCATTGACCTCTTTGACCAACATCTTAGCGCCTTCGGCACTGGGCTTTCCGAAAACGGCCCCACCGCCAGAGAGATACATCGGAAATCCCACCACGATTTTCTTGGCCCCCATGGCCGGCAATGAAAAGGCCATGACAACCATACAGGTGATGACAAACACAAGCAACTTTCTCATAATCAATCCCTCCTTTTGTTTTGATTATTGGTTTACGACTTCGTTCTCCAACTGACGGAGAACATCCCTTAACCTCTCGCCTCGCCGGCTGTGGCATGGAAACACTCCGGTTGGTTTGGGACTGGTCTCACTGTTCCACTGTGTCGAAACCAGTCCAGGATACCCGCTGACACAGAGCGGCCATTTTGGGCCAGACTTCCGTGTGCTCCTTGGAGTCAACCCACTTGAGCCGCAACTCCTCGCTGTCAAAAGTGATATTGATTTGATAATCGCGTAAGGCGTCGCGTTTTTTGAGAAGGGTCGTCCGTTGAAAGCCTTCCTGAATTTTGATGCCCTGGACGTATTCCTTCCAGTACAAGGATTCCAGTTCACGCTCTTGGCCCTCATATGGCTCCAAATAGATATGCAGTTCGATCATCTTTCACCTCCTTTCTTGCTGATCTTCCGCTCCTTTGGGCACACTGAATTTGAGGTGATCAGCCTGCCTCGTTTATTAGCAACACCCCCCGATTCCTTTGATGATTAGGTCATGATCCCTTGCCTGTTATTTGTTTCAGCATTCAAAACTCTCACCCGGCTTGAGCCGGACCAACTTGACTCCCGGAGCTCGGATCTTCATTTCGGCCTCGAGTTGGTCAAGATCCAATTGCTGATCATCAAACGTACCATAATGGGTAGGAATGAGGTACTCAGGCCAGATCAGAGAGGCGGCGTATGCGGCCTCCCGATAACCCATGTTGTATTTTCCTCCAACGGTCATAATGGCCACGTTTGGGCGATAAAGGTCTCTGATTATTGGCATCTCGGCAGAAACGCCCGTATCTCCAGAAAAGTAAATCGTCGCACCCTCATCGATGTCCAGAATAAATCCGATGGCACCCGAGCCCGGCTGGATAGGCCCTTCTATCCAACCCTCGCCCATAATTTCAGAAGTGTGAGACGCGGGAACCATGGTAATGGTGAAGCCGTCGCTCCACCAGCTTCCACCGGTGTTGAGGGCGTAGGCTTCCTGCCCCTCCTTGAGGCCTTTGGAATCTGCATAAAAACCCAATTCAGGCGTACATATAAGCTTTGCACCTGTCCGCCGAGCCAGTTCAAAGGAATCTCCTAAATGATCGATGTGGCCATGGGTAGTGCAGATAGCCGTTGCCTTTTTGACATCGCTCCGTTTGATCGAACAAGCAGGGTTGTCGTCCAGCCATGGGTCAAAATAGATGATCTTATCGTTGAATTCCACAGAGGCCGAAGCATGCCCCAACCAAACAACTTTAGCTTTGATCACTTTTTCCTCCCCTCCTTTCTAACCCGCCTTGAACTTCAGCGGGTAACTAGGTTTTGTTCCATGTTAATTGACCACTTTTGCCAAATAAAGAGCCATAGATCCTGATCCTGTCAGCTCGCAATCGACATATCGTTCATGTACTTTTTTACCGGGCAGATTGAAGTTTTAAACCCTGATTACTTTAAATTTGCTTTAAACTAATAACTAATGAGCATAGCCTTATCATTCCTGCCGGGCCTTGATTACTTCCTCCCGCATCCTTTTGGCACGCTCGGTGAGCAGCGAGAAATTCTTTTCATCCAAAATCTTCTGACTCACCAGGCTGCTTCCGGTAGCAACCGCCGCTGCACCTGCTTTCAGAAACGGCCCAATTGTCTCCACTGTAACTCCACCAGTCGGGATCAGCGCAATCTGGGGCATGGGAGCCAAAACTGCTTTGATATAGGCGGGGCCGCCCACGTCGGCCGGAAAAACTTTCACAAAATCGGCTCCCATCTCCCAGGATGTCAAAATTTCGGTCGGCGTTAAGCATCCGGGAACAACCGTTATGGAATATCTATGGCAGACTTCAATGGTTTTCATATTAAGGTTCGGGGAAACGATGAACCGGGCCTCAGCAAGGATGGCAGCTCGGGCCGTTTCTGGATCCAATACGGTGCCGGCACCGAAAAGCACCTGGTCTCCAAAGTGCTCGGAGGCCTTTTTAATGACGTTAAGTGCATCCGGGGTTGTCATAGTGACCTCGATAATATTCAGGCCCCCGGTGTTGATAGCCTCGGCCGCCTCGATCAAAATTTCAGAAGTTCTGGCCCGGATAATTGCAATCACACCTGCCTCGCGGATCATCTCATTCTGCTTTTCTCTTTCCATGGCTCCCTCAAATCTTCAGCCCTGAACACGACATGAAAATATAGATGATGAAAAAGTCTCCAGATTTTCAAGTGGCAACCGGTTTATTTCGACCGGTTAGAACATCCAGGATGTGTAACCATCGCTAACCGACGTAACCCAGTCGATTCGAAATACGGGTGGCTGTTCGTTTTATGGCCGGAATAAGTTCGGTTTCCATCCTCTCCCGTGTTATTCTATAGCCTGGTCCGGAAATACTGATGGCGGCGACAACTTTACCACTGACATCGCGCAAGGGAGTCGCCACACACTTAACCTCTGCTTCGTGTTCGGAATCATCAATAGCATATCCCAGCTCCAGGATCCGTTTTAGATGGAGTCTCAACTCCTCCAGGTCCGTTATAGTATTGGGGGTATAACGTTTTAAATCAACGGTACGGAAAAAATCCTTCAACTTCTCCTCTTCCAAATGGGCGAGCATGACCTTTCCTACTCCAGTGCAATAGGAAGGAGCTTTTCTGCCCACTCTAGATATCATACCGATGGATTGGAAAGTCTCGATCTTTTCAATATAAAAGACATCGAAATCATTAAGAACAGCAAGATGAACAGTTTCCTTAAAGGAGGAGGCCAGTTCAGACAACAGGGGTTTGGCTTCGGACCGGAAATCAATCTGGTTTATATAGACGCTGCCAATTTTAAAGAGCTTGAATGTTAGGCTGTATTCGCCGGTTTTTTTATCCCGGCGCAGGAACCTTGCCTCCTCAAGGGAGTATAAGAGTCGTGTGACGGAGCTTTTATTCAAGCCCAGTTTTTTCGCAAGCTGGCTGTTGGTGTAGGTTGGCTTTTCGAGCGAGAACGATTCCAGGATTTGCGCCGCCCTTATGACCGAATTAATACGGTAGTATTTGGATGCCATGGATTTCTCATATTGTGCTACGTTTTGATTTTTGAGAACGGCTTCATCGCCTGACCAACCATATAGTTTAGCATATTCTGAGGCTTTTTTAGCGTGATTCCCGTTTTCCACGTCCTAGCACGTCTGCTCGCATGAGTTCCTGAATCTCAACCTTGTCGATTATAGGTAGGTCAAACATCATCGTTTGCTTCAGGCGCGATGCAGCGTCACCGACCAGCACCCCCTTAACCAAACCATCCTCACTGAAGCCTTCGGTCAGCAGACCGTAATAGAAGCCCGCGTTCCAGGTGTCGCCCCCACCCAAACGGTCTTGAAGGGTAATCGGCTTGATGGCAGGTGAACGGAAAAAGAATCCATCTGCATCTAACGCTGCTGACTCCCAGCGATGCTTTTCAAAGGAGCTTGGATAACGTATCGTGATCGCAACAATCTTGGTCTTAAATTTTCGAATCACCTGTTCGGCAAAGGCCTGGATGTCAACATCCTCAACCGGTCCCATGTTACCATTAACCACTTGCTTGGCCGAATACGGCCCGCAGTCCAGGTCATATAGCAGGGCCATATCTTCAATTGTTGTGATCAGCACGTCAATGTATTCGGTGGCAATCGGAGTTATAATTTCACGGGCTTTTTCGGGTGACCACAGAGTAGAGCGGTAGTTGAAGTCCAGACCGACCAGACAGTGTTCCGGCTTGTTGTCTAATGCTTCTTTAAAGGCTTCAAGGTTGTAGTTGTGATGATATCCACTATGGGCAGCTAGTCCAAACGTAATACCCGATGTATGGAAAATCTTTGCTTCTTGTAAGGCCGACTGCCAGTCAACCATCCTGGCATCAAGCCTGGAAGCAGCAGAGTACATGCGTTGATATATCCCTCTGGTCCGTCTAGGCGTCCGGCCCACTTCATATATTAAACGTCCTATTGGTTCAGTTTTCGAGGCCCAGACGATATTATCAGTATTGACTCCATTCTCTCGTGCGATATTTCTGACAGCTCTGCCATAGGGATTATCCGGAATTCGGGTTATATATGAAGAAGGAATGCCCAAGCGATTCAGCCCTATGGCCAGGGTATATTCGCTGCCAGCCATAGAAACATGTACCAGACGGGATCGTTCTGGCCGTTCCATGTCGGCAGGTGTATCCCGAACCATTACTTCGCCAAAAGTGACAAAAGCAGCTCTTTTTCCCTCAAACTCGCTCAGGTCATCCTTGGTGATATTGTACCTTAATATGTTTTTCATCTCCTGTTTGCTCTGAGGTTTCACATTTTGAACTTAGTTTCAAAAACTGAAAACATAATTCTTTTTGCGCCCATATCCCGCTGCAGAACGTGGGTATCATAGTAAAAATTCACAAAACAATATAAACATAATATACTGAAATAACTTTAATAATTAAATATAATTTCACATACTAAACTTAGTTTTATATTTTGTCAATAATCTTTTTTCTTAAAAGATTAGTGGGACGCTGGTGAAAAGTTGACAAATGGATCAAGGGATGTTATAGCCTGCCCCTATGCCTCGAAAAGCCAGAGTAGATGCGCCCGGAGCATTGCACCACATCATTATCCGGGGGATTGAGCGCAAGCCCATATTTAA
>JADFVM010000152.1 GCA_015222555.1 Pseudomonadota bacterium | reverse complement strand
TTCAGCCTTGGTTCATCACCGAGAATCCTGGAGCCCAGAAAGGTATGTTCCTTAATTTTTTCAAACTCATTGTCTGATAAGGTTTCAGTTTTGTTGAGAACATCATGGTGTATTTGGATTTTCCCAACATCATGCATCTGGGCGTAAAATCCGATGTCGCTGACAAAACTTGCCGGCAATTTTAACTCTTCTGCAATAACTTCCGAGTAGTTATTGACTCGTACAATGTGATTACCCGTCTCTTCATCATTGGCTTCAGCAATCAAAGCGAGAGAAGAAACAAGATATCTGAAGGCCCGGTCGACTTCGTCCATTTGCTCAGAAAGGCTGGAAAAAACATGAGAGTGGAGTAGAAAGCTTTTTAAAATATCGGCATCATTGTTTGTCACCTCCATCCCATAGTTAAAGGCCAGCACCAGATCATCAGATTCCGGAGGATTATAATGTATGAAATTTCTTATTATTCCGATCTTATCTACAATGATATTGCCAAAAGTCTTCCTGCATTCCTCCTCGTTATAATGCTGGTCATTGCAGTTATTTATTGCCAGGTTACTTGATGTAAGCTCATTAATGCGGCCACTCTTGTCCGACATAGAAAAGGAGACATCTTCTTCAATGAGCACATCATTTCTGGAGTTGTACAGGGTTCCATTGAATATCCCTTCCTCGACACATTTGCCTAGCATAATATATGTTGGCCCCGATTTGCCATCAGTGCCTCTTGCCAATAGCTCAAGCACCAGGTTGCTTTGAGCCTTCTTTTTCGATAAGGTTTGTGACGTGAAGAGGGTTAATTCCTTATTCATATAGTCGGTAAGGTCATTAATGTGGCGATAAGCACTTTTCAGTTGGTCTTTAAGGAGTTTCTTTTTCAGAAGCGATCTGACTCTGGCCTGAAGTTCTATGCCGCTCACAGGTTTTGTGAGAAACTCATCAGCACCATGTTCGATGGCTTTCACCATTTCCTGCGTGCCATGCAGGGCTGTAACTACTATAACCGGTACATCATCATAGATAGGATTTTCTCTGATCCTGCCGCAAACCTCATAGCCGTTCATCCCCGGCATCATAATATCAAGAAGGACAAGATCAGGTTTCTCTGATTCCATCTTTTCCAGTGCTTCCATTCCGCTTGTTGCTTTAATGGTTTTTTGTCCAACAGGGATGAGAAAGCTTTCCAGAATTTCAAGATTGGCTGCCTGATCATCAACAAGAAGGATTTTAAATTGTGTATTGATGTCGTCTCCAAATTAGTAAAGGGTTAAAAAATATTAACGTAAAGGTCAAATATAATCAAGGAGATATAATGTTATTCTCTTCATTCTTGATATTCATTCTTCAATATGCTAACGTCAAACTCTGTATGAACAATGTAGATGGGGACATAAAAATTACTGTTTTGGGATGTGGTACCTCTACCGGTGTTCCTATGATCGCCTGTGATTGTCCCGTTTGCACTTCTCGTGATATAAGGAATAAAAGAACGCGATCTTCCATTTTGATATCCGGGGGTCAAAAAAATGTTCTTATAGATACATCAACAGACCTTCGACATCAGTCGTTGAAAAATAATGTCCGCAATGTCAATGCCGTTTTATTCACACATTGTCACGCCGACCATGTTCATGGGATAGACGAGCTGAGAAGCTTTAACTTTGTTCAAAAAGAATCAATTCCATGTTATGGCGATGAGAATACACTCAACAGAATAAAGCAAATGTTTTCCTACATTTTTAAAAAAAATAACATTGGCGGTGGCATTCCTGATATCTCACTAAATACCTTGCCGGGGGAAGAAACCGTCGAAATCGGAGGTATTTCTTTTACACCGATTTCTGTTATTCATGGTAATATGCCGATTCTGGGATATCGCTTTAATAATGTGGCATATATAACGGACTGCAGTGAAATACCGGCGCCGTCTATGGATAAATTGCAGGCTCTTGACATCCTTATTCTCGATGCGCTACGACACAGGCCTCATAATACGCACTTTAATATAGAAGAGGCGCTGGATGTAGTCGCACATCTGAAACCTAAGAAAACGTTTTTTACCCATTTAAGTCATGAAGTGGACTATGAGAGTACTATGTCGAGTCTGCCCGATGGTGTTAGCCTGGCATATGATGGTATGATAATTAACGCTTGAAGGAACGGCACTATTATTTTTTTATTTATATTAATGGTTAGGAAAGAGGACAATGACAAAAGGACTGATACATATCTATACTGGTGAAGGTAAAGGTAAAACAACCTCTAGCATCGGCCTTGCAATCAGGGCTGCAGGGCAGGGCTTCAAGGTTTGCATTGTGCAATTTTTAAAGGGAGGTGGTAGAGGCTCAGGAGAGTTTAAACTCATTTCGAAGAGGATCCCTGAAATCGAATTTATCAGCTCCGATATGAGTCATCCCATGTTTCTAAAGAAAAAACCGACCACAGCTGAGCTGGAGGGCGCCGCGGCAGAGATTTTCGAGTTATGCAAGCAAAAGGTTGAAAATGAGGAGATAGACCTTCTGATTCTTGATGAAATAAATAATGTGGTTGCCCAAAACTGGCTTCCTCTTGATGATCTTATTGATTTCCTCCTGAATAAACGGGAAGGTATGGAGGTGGTCCTCACAGGTCGGGGGGCTCCCGCTCAACTCCAAAGTGTGGCCAATTATGTGACAGAGATGCTGAAAATAAAGCATCCCTATGACGATGGATTTGTTGCAAGGCGGGGAATTGAATATTAGTAACTTAGAAATAATATTCTGCGATTTTCTGGCAGGCTATGATTTCGTGAAGGCACTTATCCGGTTTATCCGGGTTTAGCACAGCACGCCTGTAATTAATGGCATCCTTATAATCTCCTCTCCCCTGGT
>JADFVM010000151.1 GCA_015222555.1 Pseudomonadota bacterium | reverse complement strand
TTAAAGGTAGGAATTAACGGTTTTGGACGGATTGGAAGAAATGTTTTCAGAGTTCTCTTAAATAATGACAATTTTGAGATTGTTGCCATAAACGACCTCACTGATGCCAAAACCCTTGCCCATCTTTTAAAATACGATTCTGTTCATGGTATTTGCGGCGCTGATATTGTGGCAAAGGAAAATTCAATTGTCGTCAATGGAAAAGAGGTTGCTATTACGGCTGAGCGGGACCCTGCCGTCATTCCATGGGCAGACAGTGGTGCCGATGTTGTTCTTGAATGTACAGGCCTCTTTACAAAAAGGGCGGATGCTTCCAAGCATTTAAGAGATGGCGTAAAAAAGGTCATTATCTCTGCACCTGCAACAGAGCCGGATATCACCATCGTTATGGGTGTAAATGATTCAAAGTATGATGCGACATCACACCACATTATCTCCAATGCCTCATGTACCACTAACTGTCTTGCTCCTGTTGCAAAAGTTCTTTTACAAGAGTTTGGTATTGTAAAGGGTTTGATGACCACGATCCACGCCTACACGAATGATCAGAAAATACTCGATCTTCCCCATAAGGATTTAAGGCGGGCAAGGGCCGCAGGGCTTTCCATGATTCCTACCTCAACGGGGGCGGCAAAAGCGGTTTCCCTTGTTTTGCCTGAGCTTAAGGGTAAGCTTGACGGGATGGCGGTAAGAGTCCCTACGCCAAACGTCTCTGTCGTCGACCTCGTTGTAGAGCTGGAAAAGGACGCAACTGCTGAAGAAATTAATGGTGCTCTTAAAAAGGCGTCAGAGGGAAGTATGAAAGGTATTTTACAGTTTTGTACTGAGCCTCTCGTATCAAAAGACTTTAACGGTAATGCCCATTCCTCCATCGTCGATGCTCTTTCAACGTCAGTCATCGGGAACCGATTAGTGAAGGTGCTGTCATGGTATGACAACGAGTGGGGGTTCTCAAGCAGGATGGTTGACCTCCTGGGAGTCGTTTCAAAGGAGATTTGATTAGGTGGAAAATATCAGATATATAGATGAGATTGACCTCAAAGGGAAAAAAGTCTTCATTCGAGTCGACTTTAATGTGCCTCTTGATGAAAACGGGAATATCAGTGATGACACCCGAATCAGGGGTGTGTTACCCACAATCAACTATGCCCTTGATGAAGGGGCAAAAGTCATTTTAGCTTCGCATATGGGCAGACCAAAGGGAACGGTTAACCCTGCCATGAGTCTCAGCCCTGTTGCAAAACGGTTGAGCAGGCTTCTTCACAAAGAGGTTGAAATGGCGCCTGACTGCGTTGGAGATGAGGTAGAAACAATCATTAACTCCATGACGCCCGGTGAAATCGTCTTGCTTGAAAACCTCCGTTTCCATCGGGAGGAAGAAGCGGATGACGATGCCTTTGGTGCAAAGCTAGGTGCTTTGTGCGATGTCTTTATCAACGATGCCTTTGCCACGGCGCATCGGTCTCATGCCTCAAACGGTGCAATTATTAATCATGCGAAGGAGTGTGCCGGCGGATTTTTGATGAGAAATGAGATCAGCTATTTTCAAAGGGCGATGGAAAATCCGATGCGTCCCCTTGTTGCGATCATTGGCGGGGCAAAAGTCTCCGGAAAGATCCAGGTTGTTGAAAACCTGATTGATAAGGTAGACAAGCTGATTATCGGGGGAGGAATGGCCTTTACCTTCCTGAAGGTATGGGGACATAATGTTGGAAAGTCACTGGTAGAAGAGGATATGGAGGCCGTTGCCATTAAAATTATCGAAAAGGCCAAAGAGAAGGGTGTAAAACTCTATTTGCCTGTTGACTGTATCGTGGCAGATAAATTTGATGCCGCAGCAGAGACAAAGGTTGTTCCTGTTCAGGAGATTCCCAATGAATGGATGGGCCTTGATATCGGGCCGGCCACGACGACCCTTTTTGCAGAAGCATTGCAGGGGGCGAAAACAATTATATGGAACGGGCCTATGGGAGTTTTTGAAATGGATGCTTTCAGTCGTGGCACCTATGCCCTGGTTTCTAACGTAGCCAATTCCTATGCCCTCACCATTGTCGGGGGAGGAGACACGGATGTTGCCATCCACAAGGCAGGCGAATCAGCGAAAATTTCATATATCTCAACAGGTGGTGGCGCCTTTTTGGAACTCCTTGAGGGCAAGCAGCTCCCTGCCATTGAAGCACTACGTAAAAATAAGCAAAAACATTTGAAGGGAGAAGCCTGATGGCCAGAAAGCCAGTCATTGCCGGTAACTGGAAGATGAATACAACACCCGATGAAGGTGTGCAGCTTGTTGAAGGGCTGAAAAAAAGGCTTTCCGGCATTAATGATGTCGAAATCATTGTGGCACCGCCTTTTACCCATCTGTCCCGGGTTGGAGAAGTCGTTGAGAAAAGTAATATTAAGCTGTCCTCCCAGGATATGTCTCCCAAAGATTCAGGGGCCTATACGGGAGAGGTCTCTCCATTAATGATCAAGGCTGTTGGATGCCAGTACGTTATCATCGGTCACTCTGAAAGACGTCTGTACTTTGGTGAGACTGATGAATCAGTAGAGGAAAAGGTTACAGCAGCGCTGAACCACGGGATAACACCCATTATATGTATTGGTGAAAGTCTGGCTGAAAGAGAAGCTGATCAGACGCTGAATGTTATATTAACTCAGCTGAAGGGCGGCTTAAGCTGTCTCACTGCCAAAAACTTGAAAGATATCATTATTGCTTACGAGCCGGTCTGGGCCATTGGAACAGGCAAGACGGCAACAGATGAACAGGCCCAGGACGTTCATCACTTTATCAGGAAAACGCTGGCCGGACTTTTTGGCGAAGAAATTTCCGGGCAAACGAGAATCCTTTATGGCGGAAGTGTCAAGCCCGATAATGTCTCGGGCCTGATGACTCAGCCCGATATAGATGGCGCACTGGTGGGTGGTGCAAGCTTGAGCGTTGAAAGTTTTGAAAAAATAGTAAAATTTAACAGGAGTTAAAATGGGAACATTGGTTCTGGTCGTTCATTTAATGGTATCAGTTCTTCTAATTGGCGTAGTGTTATTGCAATCGGGGAAGGGGGCTAGCATTGGCGCTACATTCGGAGGGGGCAACCAGGCGGGCTTTGGTCAGACAAGAGGAACGTTTATGGGGAAAATGACTGCCGGTGCGGCCATTGTCTTTATGCTGACCTCTCTTACGCTTGCCTATTTTTCTTCCACTTCATCAACATCATCAATAATGAAAGATGTGGCTATTCCAGAGCCTGCCGTTGAAGCTGAAGTGGAACAGGTGCCGCCTGCTGAAACGGCCCTGCCCGGAACGGCAGGAGAAGCCGTGCAATCCAAACCGGAGAAATAAGACTTTTCCAGTCTGAATTCTGTTGATTTTTCCCCTCTAAAATGCTATTTTTCAAACTTCAAAATGCCGAAGTGGTGGAACTGGTAGACACGCTATCTTGAGGGGGTAGTGGGAGCATTCCCGTGGGGGTTCGAGTCCCCCCTTCGGCACCATTTACCTTGAGGAAAAATAAGAGGGCACTTGATTATCAGGTGCCCTCTTTTATTTTAATCGCTTGGGGTTTAATTCCCCGCAGCTTGCTGCGTTCTGTCATTTGCGCAAAAGCGGGAATCCAGCCTCTTGTAAATTTGGATTCCGGGTCAAGCCCGGAATGACAACTCAATACTCCGTTGCTTGCGGCGGGAGTATTTATTAGAATAGACCCTCCCTCTGTCCAAATTGTGCCACCGCTTTAATTCTGCAAACAAGTAATGTTGAAATATTTTTTGTTTTGTATTAATATCTAGCCCATTGTAATGCTTCTCTTGAGTAAGCTGATCATAAAGGTCAGTTTTATGTACTTTTTAAATTGTTGGAGCCAACTGTCTCCTGTGACTATTTTCGTAACTATCGATTAAGATAATTTATTAACTGAACGAGTGAGTTTAAACAATGTCCTTTACCGGCAACTTAGAGCATCTGCCCCTTGTTGACGTTATGCAATTGCTGCATACTACGAGGAAGTCCGGCACTCTTTCCATAAAAGGGAAGAAAGGCGAAAGTCGCATTATTTTCAGTAGCGGTTCTATTGTGGGGGCAAGCCACCTCAATAATAAGTATCTTATTGGTAAAGTTCTGGTGGAGATGGATCTCATTACAGAGAAAGTCCTTGAGCAGACACTGGAGGATCAGAAAAAGGCTGGAGCTAACAGAAAACCCTTTATTGTTACACTGCTGGAAACTAAAAGGATCAGTATGGAGGATGCGCACAAGGGTTTGAAGAAGCTTATTGAAATGACTGTTGTTGAACTGGTAGGCTGGAAAAAAGGGGTTTTTACTCTCGATATAGAAGCCATTACCGTTTCAGATGAATGCAGTTATACCATCAGTGACATGAGTCAGGAGATAAGCCTGGATACCCAAATGGTTCTAATGGATGCCCT
>JADFVM010000150.1 GCA_015222555.1 Pseudomonadota bacterium | reverse complement strand
ACAGTTGAAGTGACGGATGAAGAAATTGTTGATCGAATGATGCTACCAATGATTTTTGAGTGTGCCAGGTGCCTTGAGGAAAAGATTGTGAATACCCCTCAAGAGGTGGATATGGGTCTTCTTATGGGGCTTGGCTTTCCTCCATTTAGAGCAGGAGCATTAAAATATGCTGACTCTGTTGGACTCAAAAATATTACTGAGAAGTCTCAGAAATATATTGAACTTGGGAAAATGTATGAGCCAACAGGTGGTTTCAAACAATTAGCAGATAGTGGCAACACTTATTATAGATAATGAATCTATAAAGGAATCGATATGAAAAAGGTAGTAATCGTAGATGCCGTTAGATCGGCTATGGGAAGATCAAAAAACGGATCTTTTAGGCATGTAAGGGCAGAGGAGTTGTCAGCCCGGCTTATGGATGGAATCCTGGAAAGAAACCCGGAAGTTAATCCAGCTGAAATTGAAGATGTGATTTGGGGATGTGTTCAGCAAACCCTGGAACAGGGATTTAATATTGCCCGAAACGCAGCACTTTTAACAAGAATACCAAAAGAAGTTTCAGCTCAAACGGTGAACCGTTTATGTGGAAGCTCAATGACCGCTCTGCATATGGCGGCCCAGGGAATAATGTCTGGTCAAGGTGATATCTACCTCGTAGGTGGAGTTGAGCACATGGGCCATGTGGCCATGACTCATGGAGTGGATTTTAATCCGGGTTATTCAAAAGTAGCGGCAAAAGCTTCCGGTGCGATGGGGCTTACAGCAGAGATGCTGGGAGTTATGCATAAAATATCACGTGAGGATCAGGATAAATTTGCACTCAGGTCTCATCAAAGAGCAATTGCAGCGACAGAGTCTGGAAAGTTCAGAGACGAGATTATTCCAATTCAAGGCCATGATGCTGATGGTGTTCCGTATATGGTTAAAGATGATGAGGTCGCCAGAGCAGATGCAAACCTTGAGGCTCTTGGAAAGCTCAGAGCGGTTTTTAACCCCCGGGGCGGAACAGTAACGGCAGGTAACTCTTCTGCTCTAAGTGATGGAGCAAGTTGTTTGCTAGTTATGAGTGAAGACAAAGCGAAAGAACTGGGGCTTGAAATCATGGGTGTAGTCAAGTCCATGGCTGCAACGGGGTGTGATCCTTCAATTATGGGTTACGGACCGGTTCCCGCGACGAAAAAGGCGCTGAAACGGGCTGATTTAAAAGTTGAAGACGTGGAGTTATGGGAAGTTAATGAAGCATTCGCTGCCCAGTCACTTCCTGTGCTAAAAGACCTGGGCTTACTTGAAAAAGCGGATGAAATTGTTAATCCAAATGGAGGAGCAATTGCATTAGGTCATCCTCTTGGCTGTTCTGGAGCAAGAATTGTGGCAACTCTTTTACATGAGATGAAAAGAAGAGATAACAAAGTTGGTGTGGCAACAATGTGTATTGGAATAGGTCAGGGAATTGCGACAGTAATTGAAAGACCGTAGATAACATCTTCTTACGTCCAGGAACATATACCCCGAAAACGTTTCGGGGTATT
>JADFVM010000149.1 GCA_015222555.1 Pseudomonadota bacterium | reverse complement strand
TCTGAACCCGCAATATTATAAAAACTTTGTCAAAGTGTTGGGAATTTATCCGGCAGGGACACTTGTACGGCTGGATACCAATGAGGTGGCCCTCATTTACAGGCCTAATTATGCCAGGCCCAAACGGCCAAGAGTGAAGTTGCTGTACAATCCCGATGGAAATAGGCTTCAAGAACCTGTCGAAGTTGATCTCACTGAATTGGGTGTAAACGGGCGGCCCAGAAGAAACATTGTCAGTACTGTAAGCCGCGTTTTAAAAAATATCGACATATCTGATTATCTGTAGGGGCCAAGGGGGTTAGTCCTGGATACTCAAATCTCCGAGAGCCTTTACACTTTTCGCCCTTACCGTAATACTTTCATCGTTAACAAGTTTAATAATAGCACTTTCCGCGTCAGCAGAACCAAGGGCCCCGAGACTTTCAATGGTTTTAATCTTCAGTTCAATATTATCAGAATCGAGCTGTGCCAAAAGATAAGGCACCGCTTCTTTACATCCCACAAGACCAAGCGCTTCAACGGCCTTTATTTTTACAAACCCGCTGCTATCGTCAAGCCTTTCTATGAGAGCAAACAATCCACTCTTAATGCCTAATGTGCCGATCATGCTGATGGCAGCGACTCTCACCTCCTCACAACTTGACCTGGACGCACGGATAAGGAGTGCACTTCCACGTTCATCCTTTAACCTTCCGAGGGCAAAGATAGCCTTTAATTTTGCCGCATTATCCCCTTCCTTATAGGTATTAAAAATTTCTTGCAGTCTTTCACGTCCCTCCACAAGATCCATTGCTGCCGCCGCCGCAGTCCTCACGCCTTCTTCCCTGTCCCTCATGGCCGTGAGCAGAGCCTTTTTTCTTTCCGATAACATGCCCTCTCCCTTTTCTGTTGTTTGTTACAGGCTACCCCTTAATCACACCCAGAGGCCTCAGCTTAACAACCTTTTTCGCTATTCCTGCATTGTGGGCAACGTCGACAACATCGCTGATGTCCTTGTAGGCTTCTGGCATCTCTTCAGCAAGCGTACTCCTTCCATGGGCCCTGACAAATATCCCCTTATCCTCCATCTCACGGTATATCGCCCTTCCCCTAGCTTTCTTCACGGCAGCATGACGGCTTAATAGTCTGCCTGCCCCGTGACAGCAGCTTCCAAAGGTATCTTCCATCGCCTTTTCTGTTCCAACCATCACATAGGATGAGCGTCCCATGTCACCGGGAATCAGGACCGGCTGACCCACATCCCTGTATGCAATTGGGACATCGGGGTGTCCGGCAGGGAAAGCCCGTGTCGCGCCCTTCCGATGCACACAAAGGGTACGCTTTTCACCATCGACGATATGCTCCTCCTTTTTTGCAATGTTATGGGCCACATCATAAACAAGTCTCATATTCAGCTCTTTAGGTGACATTTGCAGGTAGCGTTGAAATGTTTCTCGTGTAAGATGCATCAATATCTGTCGATTGGCCCACGCATAGTTTGCGGCGCAGGCCATTGCAGAAAAATAATCGCGCCCTTGAGGTGAGTTCAGATAAGCGCAGGAAAGCTGGCGGTCGGGAAGTTCTATATCTAATGTTCTCACATGTTGAGTCAAGCGATGGAGGGAATCATCACAGATCTGGTAGCCGAACCCCCTTGACCCCGAGTGAATAAGAACGGTGACCTGTCCTTCATGCAGACCGAAGGCGGATGCCGTTTTTGGTTCAAAAACCTTTTCTACCAGGCCGACTTCAAGGAAATGATTGCCCGAACCCAGGGTACCCAACTGGTCTTTTCCTCTCTCAAAGGCGCGATCGCTCACCCTGTCCGGATTTGCGCCCGGCAACGCCCCCCCTTCTTCGGTATGTTCAATGTCTTCAGGGATACCATAGCCATTTTTGACGGCCCATTTTGCGCCTTCAACGCAGACTTTTCTCTCCTGGCTCCGGTTGAGCCGTATATTGCCACTTGAACCCACACCTGTTGGAATAGTATTGAAAAGGGCATCCACCAGGCCCTTCATCCTGCCTTTTATATCGCTCAGCTCCAGTGACGTGGTGATCAGCCTGCAGCCGCAGTTAATATCATAACCGACTCCCCCGGGGGAAATAACCCCCTCATTCCAGTCGAAAGCTGCTACGCCCCCGATGGGAAAACCATAACCTAAATGAACATCGGGCATGGCAAGGGAATATTTAACGATGCCGGGTAAGACAGCTACATTTGCCACCTGTTGTATGGAATTGTCTTTCCTGACTTCACTCAACATCTTTTCACTTCCATAGATAATGCCGGGCACCTTCATTTTCCCGCTCATAGGTATACGCCATCTGTATTGATCAATCTTTTCCAGGTCCATCTGCGTCCCCCTTTTCTTTATCAGACATCAAAAATGACTTTTGTCATCCACCCGCCATTAGTCTCCTTGACCTTAAGGTCATGATATGTGACGGCTTTTACTTCCCGCATAATGTTGTGCCGCCTTTCTTCATACTTTTCGCCACTCACTCTTCCCTTTAATTTAGCCTCATCAATCTCCAGTATTTCAAAGCGCTTTAACAGCATTCTTTTTACCTGATGCAAATAAAGAAGCTCTCTTAGCCAGTTTACCATAAGATCTTCAAGGTCGGCGCCTTCCAGTTCAATTTCAAAATGTTCCACACAAAGAACCTCTTCACAGTCAATAATGGCGCTGAACAGACCTTCCCCGGCGACCACAAAAAGTTCTTTAAGATGATCGCCATAAAACTCAAAACCGAGATCAGAGGTGTGATCAATAATTTTATACTTCTTCATTAGAAAATTATAGCAGAAAAGAGAAGGAATTAAAAACATCCTTAACCCGCATTTCTCACAAGCTTTCTACTACAACAGCCCAATGGCAGGCAGGGCGCGGTTTTCACTCTGTCGGACTGCTCAACATAGTGTCAACTATGCCTGCGCTGCCCTCGGTCTCTAAAACCACTCCCTATCTACCCTTGAACTGTTTCGTTACGAAACCCTGTGAGAAATACGGGTTAAATCAATCTTATTATATCCAATCCACCCTACATCCCTCGCCAGGAAGTGAAAGGTCTCCAGCCTGAAGTGTGTCAGTATAAACCGGCATCGGCGCTGAATGGCGGAATCGATGGTCTTGATAGCTTATTCCTAAAGCGATAGATTTCCTTCTGCCGGAGGGATGGCTCATGCTGGAACATGGCATGGGACAGTCAGATGCTTTACTCTCTATTTTTGAAAACACCGGGCCTATACAGGAGTCGCTTCCTTAAGGGATCTTGCCGGGATTGACAGAGTTGTTACGGGACAAAATACACGTTAGAGGCATGACCGGTTTTTGAATTCGTCCGTATCGATGGGCGCCTTTTCGAAATGGTGACGCAGAGAACAAAGGGCTTTGACGCTCTTACTGAGCGTTCAGATCAGTCCTCGTGTACAGGAGTGGCCATGACGCCGACCTTTGGGAACAGCTTCAGGAAAAGAATAACAGAGAGAAGCACGGATGCGAGCCCGGCAAGGATGAGCGAGAGCCCTGTCCATGTTGCGACAGCAGGAGTCGAACCGTCTGAAAATACGGGGATTATCATGAGATAACGGTTGATCAGCATGCCCACGCAGATGATGAAGGCCACCGTTGAAAGCGCCGGAATAGAGGCTTTTATTCTCCTGATAATCAGTGTAATAAAAGGAATGACAAAACAAAACAGCAACATTGCCACATGCATGGAGGCATAGTTCCCTTTCATACCTTTGAAGAAAGGCTCCGTTATATTCGGCAGATTACCGTACCATATAACGAAATACTGAGACCAGAACATATAGGTCCACAGGAGCGTACAGCCGAACAGGACATTGCCCATTGATTGAAGCCGCCATTCCTTGGCAGCCTCTCCCGCTTTTTTGGGAATAAAGTAAAGTGACGCGAGAAAAAGAAATGCCGCGCCGGCCAGAATGTTCCCAACCCAGTAGTAGGGTGTGAAGATGGAGCTCTCCCAGTGCTGGATGATCGTCATGCCGAAATCCCATGCAATGTTGGTATTGGCGATTACATAAAAGACCATTACAACGGCGGCCATCACATTCATTTTCCTGGTCTGGTCGTCCGATACC
Source organism: Pseudomonadota bacterium (assembly GCA_015222555.1). Classification (GTDB taxonomy): domain Bacteria; phylum Desulfobacterota; class JADFVX01; order JADFVX01; family JADFVX01; genus JADFVM01. The sequence continues at coordinate 10,677 of JADFVM010000149.1, read as the reverse complement.
GGCGTTCCGTTTTCCACAGAACGGCAGGTTCGGAAATAGATCCAGCTCATCCCGTAGAAGAGGGCCATAGAAATGATGTTCCTCCAGAAAAAGAGCCCCTTACCGAGGAACGGGCTCAGGTGATGCCCCTCCTCCTGCACATGCGGCGATGCCCAGTAAAAGAGGTGATCCACTCCGCCGAAATAAATGATGAGGAAGAAGATAAAGGCGAAAGGAATGAAGGAGAGCGTCAGGATCTCTCCCAGACGAGAGAAATGCCTTCCCCAGCCCGACTTTGACATCCTCATGATCGCTGCAAACAAAATTCCTGTCTGAGTAACGCCGAGATAAAAGAGATAGGTTGAAGAAAACACTGCCCACAGGGTGGTCGTATCACCGGTATTCATAACTGAAGTGGCGAATGACACCACACCATTTATGAGCAATAAAATAAGTATCCAGAAAAGCATAGGCAGCCTGTTATCCTTTATTTTTTTTGGCTTAAAACGTGTTTTATATAGTTCACGACATTCCACCTGTCTACAGGTTCAATGGCGTCTCCCTGCATCGGCATAACAGCCAAGCCGCCATTGGTAATTGTATAGTATATATCTCCGTCCGGCTTTGTCTGGATATACTCGTCGGTTAGGTCCGCCGGCGTAATAAATTTTTCACCCACGATCCCGTCTCCCACGCCTGTCTTGCCGTGACAGAGGGAACAGTATATATTATAGACTTCTCTGCCTCGCGCAATGCTTTCAGAGGTCGGCTGGACAGTATTCTTAAGCGTGGCTGCTGCATCCCTGTCCTTCATGGAGAGCTTTCCCTTGGTGGGAACAGTCCCCTCCGGGAGAGGCAGGGCCTCTTCTGTCTGCGCCTTGTGCGTCGGCTGCTTATACATATCCCACGACCATGGCATGGCCTGTGCCGTCATCGGCAACACCAACGCCGCGAGCGTCAAGACATAGACATATGGCGATCTACTTTTTTTCAATCCTTTTAACATCACTGGATCCATTTTCCCTCATGACTTTTTCAATATCGCTAAACTTATCTTCTCCCACACCATGAACACGCAGACCGAAGGCATCAATGGCAATCTCAACATCGTATTCACTTTCTTTAAAATACGGCACCAATGCCAGGACAATAAATCCCAGGAGGGTGAAAAGAACACCGAAAAGTATCGTCGTCTCATAAGATATCAGTAAGGTCGGCGGTATGGCAATAATGGGCCGGCCCGCTCTTGGCAAGACATAAAGAAGCGATGTAATTATGGTAAAGAGGATGCCGAATAATAATCCTGTTACTGCCCCTACGCCAGTAAAATACTTGATCGGATTTTTACCTTCGCCAAAGGTATGCTCAATCTCGTGCACCAGCGGTACAGGGGAGATTATCGATATGGCATAGCCTGACTGTTTGCATGTCTCGGCAGCGGCCAGCAGATCATCTACATATTGGAATTTGCCTAAAATTGAATTATCCATCTAATATCCCTTTATTTATTCCCTTCTCAATGAGGCTTTCGCATCGGTATGCCGATATCTTCTTTTACTTCAAAGATCGCAATGATCGGAAACACCTTGATAAATATCATGAACATGGATATAAAGAAGAAAAAAGCGCCGGCGGTTATAGAAACTTCTACCCAGGTGGGCGAGTAATCGTGCCACATCCACGGAAGAAATTTCCTGGACAATGAGTTCGGCACGATAAGAAACCTCTCCAGCCACATCCCGACAAGGACAAAGACGGGAATAATAAATCTGCCTATAAACGAGCTTCTGAGCTTTTTGAATATATAAAGCAGAGGCATTACCGAGTTGGAAAATATCATCAGTGCAAAGAGATAGGAAAATGGAGATATTGCCAGCTTATACTTCAGGTGTTCTATCTCCTGCGACGTGTTTGCATAGAGGCCTGTCACAACCTCCATTAATGTCAGATAGCTCCAGATCATGGACAGGACCACCACAAAAACAGTGACCCTGTCATAATGGTAGGCTGTGACATATTTTTTTATGACGGGATAGGCCTCGCGCATTACAGACAGCATCAGAAGGACGCCTGCAAAACCCGACAGGAGTGCACCTGTCACAAAATAGGGGGCAAATATCGTCTTGGCGTAACCTGGCACGACCGATAAGGCGAAATCCCAGGACACAACGCTGTGTACCGATACAACAAGTGGCATGATGAATGCCGCGAAAAACATGCATGCCTTGGCCTGCAAATGCCACTGCCTGTCAGTGCCTCGCCATCCAAATGACAGGAATGTATAGAGGCTCTTTCTCCAGCCCGTCGTGGTATGGCTTAGCGAGGCGATGTCCGGAATCATTCCGAAGAAAAGGAAGACGATGCTGCTGGTTGTATATGTCCCGATGGCAAAGACATCAAAGGTGATTGGAGAGACAAAACTTGTCCAGATCTCCCTCTGGCTGGGATAAGGAAATGTCCAGTAGAAATTCCACGGCCTTCCCATATGAATAAATATAAAAAGGGTTACCAGAAACAGGGCAAAGAATGTCATGGTTTCCGCACCCCTTGCAATGGCCCGCCTCCAGGGAGTATGCGTTATGTAAAGCATTGCGGAGATGAGCGTGCCCGCATGGGCAATTCCGACCCAGTAGATGAAATTAACCAGGTACAGACCCCAGAATATCGGTGCATTCAGACCTGTAACCCCCTGACCAGCATAGATCTGATAGGCCCATGGGAGGAAAAGAAAGGACACTCCCGATACGCCCATCAGCGTCAGAATGGCATAATACCTCCACCCGGTCTTGGTGATAATCCCCGAGATATCTTCAGTGGCTTCTTTATATGTAATACTTCTATCCATGTTTTGACGGGCCCTCTTTCATCACTCGTTTTAGATATATGACCGATGGGTCGGTATTGAGTTCCTCAAGCAGCTTGTATCTCCTCGGGCTCTTGGCCAGCTTTGCTACCTTGCTGTCAGCATCCTGCAGATCCCCGAATGTCATCGCCCCTGTAGGGCAGGTCTGGACGCATGCGGTCTGGATATCACCGTCCTCTACCGTTTTCCCCTCATCCTTTGCCTTATCCTTTGCCGCCCTGATCCTCTGGATGCAGAAGGTGCACTTCTCCATTATGCCCATCTCCCTGACGCTGACGTCCGGGTTGAGCTGCTGATCGAGAGGCTGCTCGAATTTATAGGTACGCCAGTTAAAGCGGCGAACATCATAGGTGCAGTAGGTGGCACAGGTAAAGGTTCCTACACAGCGGTTATAAACCTGTACATTCAGTCCGTCCTGATTGTGGTATGTCGCGTAGACAGGGCAGCCGGTCTCGCAGGGCGCCTTGCTGCAATGCTGGCACATGACGGGTATGAACTTGACCTTCACATCGGGATATTCCCCTTCAACGTAACGCTCGATTCTGAGCCAGCTGAAGGCTCTCGACACGCCGCATTCCTCTTTTCCCACCACTGGAAGGTTATTTTCTGCATAGCATGACGTGACACATGCACCGCACCCGTTGCATTTATCAAGGTCGATGACCATCGTCCATTTGTGGTCGAGTTTCTTGAAGAAGCCGGGCTCCCTGTGGATATTCCAGCGCTCTGCAATTCTTGCGAGTAATCCAGCCACCTATGCGGTCTCCTTATTCATTTTATTAAACTTATCGGGGGATATCGTCTGGACTATATTTCTTCCCAGCTCCCTGGTGGAGCCTTCTATCTTCACCATTTTATCTGATGAGGCTGTACGCGAGAGACGAACCCGCGTGGAATTCAGGGCAAGTTCCAAAGTATTAGCATCTTTTTTAAAGGGAAGTATCTCTATCGGATTTGAACCACGGTCTTTTGCGTACCGTCCGTAGGAAGCGTGTCCCTGACCGATAGGCATGCTGACCGTGTCAGGCCGGATGCCCGGGGCCAGGTAGGCATGGGCCTTGATCTTGCCATAGGGAGATTCTACGGTAACCGTGTCGCCTTCCTTTATCCCCATTTTGGCGGCTGTCTTCGGATTCACCTCGATCCAGCTGCCCCACACAACAGATGTCATAGGATCAGGCATTTCCTGAAGCCATGGAAGATTGGCGCCCCTTCCGTCAAGATAATGCGAATGTGGATAGGTTGTAAGATATAGCGGATACTCACTTTCATTACCCTCAAAGTGAGAAGGTGTTTTTGATATATGCGACTCAACAGCATTCGGAGATACGGCGACAGCCTTCCCGTTAGCCCGCTCGGAAGGCCACCAGCCTCCCCTGGCCAGAAGCTCGTTCCAGAACCCATCGAAGGTGAGGGCGCTGGCTGACATTGCCTTGTTCTTGCTGTAGCTGTCTTTCCATGCGTCCTTCAGATAATCACTGAAGCCGTTCCACGGCAACTTGTCCTTGACCTTGCCTCCTACACCTTTGGCGAGGGAGAGGATTATATCCCCGATCCCCATGGTGTTGAGGGTGGGGCTTACCGCCGGCTGCATGATCGTGGCCACGGGGTATCCAACGGCTGGCTCGGCAAAGTCATCTCCCCAGTCTTCGAGGGATGTGTGCACGGGGAGAATGAGGTCCGCCATTGCTGTGGTTTCATCCATGAAGCTGGAAAAGCTGGCGATGAACGGAATCTTCTGTAGGCTCTCCTTCATCTTCATCGCATTTGGAGTGGTAAAGACAGGATTTGTGTTGTAGACGAGAAGGGTCTTGATCTTTGAATCCGACGCCGCTTGTGCAAGGGATGCTATACTGTTTTTGGATTCGAGGGTGCTCTTCCCTGTTAACGGCTCTGCGGTATTTGGGATCACACCGCCTTTTTTCCCGATGTTCCCGGCAAGGTGGTTAAGTATATTGACGGCCACGAGGCCTGACACTCCGTTTTCATACCTTGCCAGACTCTCTCCGCCGATGGCAAGACTCGGACGGGTCTTGACAAAATCCTTGGCAAGGTGATGGATCCGTTCTTCAGCTATATCTGTAATCGATGCGGCTCTCTTCGGGCTGTATTCGCTGAGAAGTGCTTTCCATGCGGCGCCATCCGCCCCCTTGTAGTGTCCTTCTTTAACGATCAGATGCGCTATGGCGAGTGCCAGGATTGACTCCGTACCAGGTTTGGCCGGCACCCATTCATCTGCATTGGCGCCCGTGAGAGAAAGCCTGGGTTCAACCTGAATGAGCCTGCCGCGAATCCCGTCTTCACCCTGACGCATCTGGCCGTATGCAGAGCTGTAATTAACGGGAGAAAGCCAGGTTGACGCAAAATCTGCCCCGAAGGAGAGAAGGTATTTTGTATTTGCTATGTCATAGTGAGGGATAGTTTGAATACCCATGGAGGCGTTATTTGCAAAAAGGAGATTTTTATTCTGAATAAGCTCATACTGAAGGTGATTAGGTGAACCATAGGACGTCATGAAGTCATTTATCAGTCTGTTAAGGCTGCCCCGCGTCAGGGATGTCAGGAAATGAAGCCTGTCGTTCTCATCCTTTTCGCCAAGCGCTATCAGGTTCCTGGACAGTATTGAAATTGCTTCATCCCAGGAGATCTCCTCATAACTGCCTTTTCCTCTGTCCCCCGTGCGTTTAAGGGGACTCTTTATCCTGTCCGGATTATACAGCGCCTGAAGACTGGCCTGCCCCCTGCTGCAGACCTTCCCTTTACTGACGGGATGGAGCGGGTTGCCTTCTATCTTCTTTGCCCGCCCTTCCATGGTCTTGACAATGATGCCGCAGCCGGCATTGCATTGTGTACAGAGACTTGAGTACCAGCTGGCTACACCCGGGACAATATCCTCCGGGGGGATAAGGTAAGGGATCAGTTCCGATGTAGGTGGCTTGTTTGCCTTTCCGAAAAGGTATCCAAGGCCTGAGCCGACCCCACCTGCACCTATGATTTTAAGGAAGTTTCTCCGTTTCATTTCTCAGTCCTTATTGATGGCACGTCCAACAGTCGCGGCCATTTTTTACGCCCCTTTGAGTATGACAGTTAAGACACCATCCCATTTGCAATGAAGATACGCGCGTAACCCTGTCCATTGAAGCGATATCGCCGTGACACAACTTGCAATCCAGGCCAGCCCTTATATGTCGTTTATGTGGAAAGTATACGTAATCCGGAAGATTATGAACCTTCACCCAGGGGATAGGTTCTTTAGTCTCCCAGTAGGATGTCAGCTTCTCTATCAACGGCGACTCGGTTTTAATAATTGAATGGCAGCCCATGCATCTTTGAACACTGGGGACACCGGCATGTCTGGATCTTTCTGTGTATATGTGACAGTACTTACACGGTATCTCGTTTGTACCGGCATGTATCTGATGGCTGAACTCGATTGGCTGGACAGGAGTTCTGTCGGTGGAGTAGTAGTCGTTTATTGAATAACCTATAATGAAAGTTATTATGCCTGTAATGCCTATAATAATGTATAGCGCAAAGCTTTTCAGAATCATAAGTATATGCTTGCCGTAAACGGATCCGCCTGTTAGAAGAGGTTAAAACACGATTGAATTTACTGGCGATACTTGTACAATGCGGCGATAGTAAAACAATTAAAATAGCTTGTCAAGAAAAAATACATACAAAAATATATGGCAAATTTGTTCTAGCCCGCATTTCTCACCAAGACTCGTAGCGAGGTGGATAAAAGGTGCGTCATGCCTGGTTTTTACGACCGAGGGCCGCGCAGGCTTAGTTGACACTCTGTCGAGCAGCCCGGCCGGGCAAAAGCCAGGAAGGGCGTTACGGTGCAATTGTTTCATTTTCTGAGCTACACTTTTAGCGCCTTCATAATCTCGCTAAAGGCTTCCTCTGGATCAAAAATATCTCTCCGCACGTTTAAGCCTTTCTCATTTAACTTAACCATAAGCTCCGTTATAAAAGGAAGCATGCTAAGTTTATCTTCTCTTTCAGACAATTTTTGAAGAACTTCTCTCACAGGCCCGTCGTCCGCGACCATGCCTTCCTCGATAAGAATAAATCTCTTCGTATTATAAAGGAGATTTCCCATATCATGAGATATGATAATAATAGTTTTTCCCTCCGTCGAAAGTCGTCCAATTTCATCAAGTATAATATCTTGTCCATCCTGATCCAGGCCGGCTGTGGGCTCATCAAATATCAAAACCTCGGGATTCATAACCAGGATACCTGCGATAGCAACTCTTCTTCGCTCACCACCACTCATTTCAAGGGGCTTTATCTCTCTCACCAGGTCGGCGTTGAGGTCAACTTTTTTACATGCATCATTATAGATAGTTTCTATCTCTTCCGAGGGGAGATCCAACACTTCTCTTAAGGGGTAGGTAATATCATCAAAAACAGTCTTTCCAAAAATCTGATGTTCAGGAAACTGGAATACAAGGCCAACCTTTCCGACACCCAGGCCGGGCGTCTTTAGAGAACCTGAAGTGGGTTTCTCAAGACCCGCCATCAACATGGCCAGTGTCGTCTTGCCTGAGCCCGGGACACCGATAATACCAACAGATTCTCCCCTTGAAATCTGAATATTAACCGAGCTAAGAACTTCCCTGGCAATAGGCGTCCCCAAATTATAGCTATGGCGAACATTTTTGAGATCTATGACGGTGTTACTCACCAAGGCGCCCCCTCAGCAGAGGCAGGTTTACCGCCCCAAAGAATGGACCTGATTTCATCAGACAGCTCGGAAAGACCCTTTTTATTCTTCGCAGAAAGAGGCACTCCTTTAATAAGGGCCATACCCATTGCGAGCTCTTCCGATGTGACGGCATCGATTTTGTTAACAACAACGCAGCGGGGAATATCTCCCGCGCCTATTTCATAGAGCACATTGTCTACGGCTTCCATGCGCTGAGTACTGTTAGGGTCTGTAATATCTACCACATGGAGAAGCAATGAGGAATCGAGCAGTTCATCTAATGTGGACTTAAATGCATCCACCAGATCTTTTGGCAGGTCCCTTATGAATCCAACGGTATCACTGAAAATAACCTCCATGCCTTCCCCCATCCACAAGCGCCTGCTCGTTGTATCCAGTGTAGCGAAGAGTCGATCCTCTTCCAGGACATCACTACCGGTGAGGGCGTTAAACAGTGTTGATTTACCTGCATTGGTATAGCCCACAATAGAGACGAGAGGCAGCCCGCTCTTAAGCCGTCTGTATTTTCTAAGACTTCTTCCACGGCTCAACTCTTTCAGTTCTTTTTTCAGTGCTGTAATCCTGTCATTAATCCTTCTTCGGTCAACCTCAAGTTTTGTCTCGCCCGGGCCTCTGCCACCAATGCCCCCAGTCAGCCTGGAAAGGGCATCGTCCTTGGCCATCAGCCTCGGCTTGATATAGAGCAGCTGCGCCAGCTCAACCTTTACCCGACCCTCACGACTGTGCGCACGCTGTGCAAAAATATCCAGTATGAGCTGGGTTCTGTCCATTACCTTGAGGTCTGTCACTTCTGTTATCGACTTCACCTGACCGGGAGAAAGGTTCTGATCAAAGATGATGAGGTCCACGCCATGCTGAAGGACCTGGATGAGCAGATCCTTTAATTTACCCTTACCCATCAAATACTTTGGGTTTATCTGTTTGGGATATTGAATGATTTCATCGACAACCTCAGTCCCTGCCGAGATGGCCAACTCGCGAAGCTCCATCATCGATGTTTCAGCTTCAGATTTGCGTTGATTAGTAACACTGACAAGAATGCACCTGCCGCTGCGCGCGGCTTTGTGGGCGGAGGCAATCTTTTTCCCGATTTCATCTTCCAGGGAGGTAATAAAACTTAAAAAGGGAAGGGCTATTTCCTGAGGAGAAGAGGGTTTTAAAATCTCCCAGCGTTTATCCTCCTTATTTTCCGGTAAAAGGTGGGCCATGAAGACAGGGCCGGGAAGGCCGTCGTTCTTTACTTCAATTGCCGCCATGAGGTCAAGCCTGAGAAGGGCGAGGTCAGTCAGGTCGTCCTTAGACAGGGGCTCTCCCTTCAAGTGAGTGTGGATACACCGGAGTCCGCATAATCTTCCGGATCCCGTTCTATATTTACTGAGGTCAGGAATGACGATTTCCTGGTGAGTGCCCACCATGACATGAATAATCTTACCCTGGCGGTTTACAAGAATACCGATCTGCCGCCCGATTTCGAGGGAGATTTCTGTCATATAGCGGGCCAACTCAGGCGTGAGGGTTGACTCAACAGGCAGACGCCGACGATATATCCGTTCAAGGGCATCAACCTGGCCGGCTTTAAGGCCTGCTGTATTTCCGATTATCTTTCTGATAGTTACCTCTCTAATCTGATTTTACAGAGCGAAAAAAAAATAATCAAGGGGCATATTCTATTTCCTGCTTCGCCACTATAAGATAATGAGGTATACTTCCATTTTAAGATTAAGGAGTCAATATGTCTTTCAAAGTTGCTGCTGTCCAGATGACCTCTGGCAATGACAAGCAGAATAATTTGAATAAAGCCGAGAAGCTGTTATTGACAGGTGTAAATGAGGGTGCCACCCTGTTGTCCCTGCCTGAAAATTTCTCCTTCATGGGAAGCGAATCTGAAAAGTTGCTTGCTGCGGAAAGCATGGAAGACGGGGAATCCATCCGGTTTTTACAATCTTTTGCTACAAAACATAATGTCTGGCTTCTTGGTGGCTCTATTGCGATCAAGGCCGACAATAATAAATCATATAACAGTTCTCTTCTCATCAGCAACAAAGGAGAAATTGCTGCCCGCTATGACAAAATACATCTTTTTGATGTAGATATTAAAGGTGGTGAAAGCCATCAGGAGTCACGATTTATCAAAAAGGGATCAACGCCGGTCTGTACCGATACGCCCTTTGGTAAAATAGGACTTTCTATCTGTTATGATCTTCGTTTCCCCGAACTCTATCGTGAACTGGTTAGAATGGGTGCACGACTTATCTTCGTCCCCTCCGCCTTTACCGTCAAAACGGGACAGGCTCACTGGGAGATACTTTTAAGGGCAAGGGCAATAGAAAACCAGTGCTATGTCATTGCTCCCGCCCAATTTGGAAGGCATGGCGAAAAGAGAAAAACCTATGGCAACGCTATGATCATTGATCCCTGGGGGAAAATATTGGCCAGAGCAGAGGACAAGGAGACTGTTATTGCGGCAGAAGTTGATTTATCTTTTCAGGATGAGATCAGAAAAGGGATCCCCTGTTTGGAGCATATATCAATTAAATGAAGCTGCTGGTTAACTGATAAATGATGATGCTGGTTAACTGAACAATTTCAAAAGTTGAATAATATAAGAATTACTGTTTGAAAGAAAGCTTTCTATACAGGTTCAACGTTTAAGCTGAGGCGCTGGCCATAAAGGAAGTTCTATGGCAAATTTGGACAGGATTCAGATAAAGATTAAATCATTTATTGAAACTTCGGAGGAAGGTGAAAAAAAGGTGATGACCGCATCAAATGCTGGCCACCACCCCTCTTAAATGTTTAGATGACGGTGACTTGCTGAGCTTGGGGGCCTTTTTTACCTTCTCCCAGTGAAAACTCAACACGATCATCCTCATTCAAACTTTTGAAGCCGTCACCTGAGATCTCGCTGAAGTGTACAAAAAGATCTGTATTTCCTTCATCGGGGGTAATGAAGCCGAAACCTTTACCACCATCGAACCACTTGACTGTTCCTGTTTGTCGTTCTGACATGATTTTTTCTCCTTTTTTCTTGTTTAGTTGTTAGTTGTTTAACACGGATAAACTGGACTCTTTTCAGTATACCCACAGGGCACAAGAC
>JADFVM010000148.1 GCA_015222555.1 Pseudomonadota bacterium | reverse complement strand
CTTCAGTGTCAGTGGGTCATCCCGGTATTCCCTGATGGACCGCCTCTTTTGAAGGGCTCTTTCAACAGACATCTCGCCATCTATTCGGGGCTCAGGGAGCTTTATCGTTTTGCCAGATTCAGCTTCTGGTTTAAATCCATGTGCCATCGTTATCCCCGACATCAAAATTAAAAAAACAACAGTACCGCTTACAGTTACGAGAAGGCTTTTTTTGATCATGCAATTCCCCATTCATTTAGAAGAACCTTCATATAGAGTTTTAATAAAACTCTATCCCTGAATTGTATTGTTGTCAAATTGTTATTGATTATTTGCGGAGAAACCAGCATGGTCCAGAGGGCTCGTCCAAAAACTGAACTTTCCGGGAGAATCGTCCTTCCTGAACCTGTTTTTGCGGGCAAGGTTTCAACGGAAAAGGCATTACTGAAAAGAAGATCATCACTATGACGGAGGAAGAAGAACCGCTGGCTATATTACCGCTGGGACGAATGAAATAGGTTTTTTCGTCGGAATAAGATGTAAAAAAAGGGACCGAAAGTCCCTTTTTAAATTCATTTTCTATTGGAGTATGGAGGCATCACGTGGAAACCCTCTCCCCCTTTCTATCTGCAAAAACCCTGACTATCTTGCACCTGTTCACACTTATAAATGCCGTCACCATGATGGTGAGAATTACCAAATAGTCCACTGTCGTCATTACCATCTTTCCACCCCCCATTATCTTTGTGTTGTAACTTAGAACAAAAATAATTATATAAGTTCCATTATTTTTCAGTCCTTTCTATGCATGCGGGAGAGGCGATGTTGAAAGAACTGGGCCAGAATGAAGAGAAGGGCCAGGATGACAAGGGGGGCCATCGTTTCGATGCGGATAAGTTCGGAATAGTCAGTCATCTTCACCGCCCGATGGATGGTGGTCGTATAGAGGTAGGTTTTTATGGAAATCCCGATCACTGCGGCGGAGAGGAAGGGACGGAGAGGAAGTTTCAGAAGGCCTGCGCTGTAGTTGATGACAGAGTGCGGAAAGCTGGGCAAGGTGCGTATTGCGCACTGAGTCAGAAAATCACTTCTTTTCTCCAGTAAACGGAAAAAACGGTTGCCCCGGATGTGCGTAATCCATGGTGCCGCCATCGTGCGGGCGAACAGATACCCGGCCACTCCACCCAGAGTGCTGCCCGCGACCAGGATCAAGGTGGCACTGACAGGAGGATAGAGGGGAGCCACCACCCATAAAAGGGTGGAGCCGGGAAGTGCCAGCATGAAAAGCAGGGCCTGCAGCAGGATCAGCCCTGCGACTACCCACCAGTATTGGCTGTATTCATCTGCCCATTGCAGTAGCTGGCGCCATTCAATCCGCTCCAGGAAATGCAAGACCAGCCCCACTACTACCAGCGTGAGCAACAGAACGGGGCGCCATACGTCACTTATTGATACTCTTTTTCCTTTCATCTTTGTTCATCAACAGTCTCATAAATTGCCAGATTTTACCATCCCGCGGCGGGGGCATTCAGCTTCCATTCCTGCTCCCTCTAGCCCCCAATCAATGTGCATCATCATTCACCCATGGTCGCAAATAACTTCGATAGATCCCGATATGAGGTGCTTCCGACAGGAACAGGTCATTGCTCCCTGCGGGGAGGGTTTCATGAATCCCTGTTACAAGTATGCCGCCTGGAGTTAACCTCTCCCTTATCCCTTTGAGGATTCTCTGCTGCAGGCGCTCATTGAAATAGGTAAATACGAGGTTTCTGCAGAGAATGAGGTGGAAAGGGCCGTCGGGCATAGCCTCCCGGATGTCCTGGTTCAAAAATTTGATCTTATTTTTAAATCGATCCTTGATGCAGAGTTGCTCGCCAGAGCGGTCAAATCCGGCTTCCATCAGTTCTTCGGGCAGGTCCTTCATGCTGCCCGGTCCGTAGCAACCCGCTTCACCACGACGAATCATGTTTGGGTCCGAGTCGCTGGCGATAACTTTGATCTCCAGATTCGGGAACCGGGGCTTCAGGCGCTTCTCCCAGATGAGGAGTACTGTGTACGCTTCCTCCCCCGAAGCGCAGCCGATGCTCCAGCAACTAAGTTCCTTCTCCCCCCTTCCAATCGCCTTCCTGGCAATCTCCGGAAGCTCATCATTTTCCAAATGGCCGAACAGGCCCCTGTCACGGTAAAACCTGGATATGGTGATGCGGCACATCTGGTCGAGTTGAGCCCACTCTTCAGGGCAGGCATCCAGATAGCGCATATAGGCAGAACTGTTTGAAAGAGTCAGTTCGTTGATTCGCCTGTTGATCCGCTTGCATACCTGCTTTCGCACCTTCCTGAAACCGACCCACCGCATCTCCATTTTCGGAAGGGCCAACTGGAGAAACTCTATGCATTCTCTATCATTCATCTTTCTTGTTGAGGTTACCCCTTATCCTAGAAACGGCAGTTGGATCATGTTTTATAGCACAACCTCTTGATTCCACAGCCCACCCAAAAAATACCCGCTTAACCTACGGGTGAAGCTAAGATTTTTTGAAAGCACTGTGAAACCAATACGTTGCACTCTAAGTTCATGCCCAACTGACGTTTCTAGGATTATTGGACTATCGTCAGTTGCAATAAACAAAAGTGGTCTGCATATCTCAACTATACCATATCGCATTTACGGGAGGAAAAATCAGACAATAAAGCATTGATAAGGCGTGCAGATGAATGAATATCTGGAATTATTTGAAAAACCTTCTTTGAGGAGGTATGTTTATAGTAGAAGGCTTTACAGCCTGGCCGTGAAATTATAAAATTAAACACTTATGAAGAGTTAGGAGGCATTATGTCTGTAGGTGAGATATGCAACCGTGAGGTGTACTTTGTCAGCAGGGACAATACCGTTGTCGAGGCGGCGAAACTTATGCGAGATCATCATGTCGGTGCCCTTGTGGTTACCGAACAGAGGGAAGGAAAACCCCATCCGGTCGGTCTTCTGACAGACCGTGATATCGTCGTCGAAATCATCGCAGAGGATGTGGGCGTGGAAAATCTACTCGTCGGTGATGTGATGAGCTTCGATCTACTAAGCATCGGGGAGGATGACGGTATCAGTGAGGCCTTAAAACTGATGAAAAGGCGGGGAGTCAGAAGGGTCCCTGTCCTGAACAGGAATGGAGAGCTGGCCGGTATTCTTGCCGTTGATGACCTTATTGAACTTCTGGCAGAAGAACTCGCTGATATCAACCAGCTGGTCGAACGGGAGCAGGAAAGGGAGAGGGACTCCAGGAAATAGGTCCTTTACTGTCAATATATCTTCCCCGACAACAGGATGTGTCGCAAGAAATTGGTAGTTTACAATCGCTTATCTATAATTATCCTGATTCCGTGATTTAAGGGCGGATAACAAGTGTAAGTGCTTGGCTTGATTAAGTTTTCAAAAAATCTTAGCTTCACTCATAGTTTAAGCGGGCATTTTTTTAAAGCTTAGGCAGGTCAATGACTTGCGCTATTTGCCGTCATGAAGTCACGGATTCAGGATTATGTTAAAATTCTGCATAATTATCAGGGCAGGTAATTTTCAAACAGGGACGCTGAAATGCGGAGCAAACTCTTTCTTTATCCTCTCATTGGATTATTCCTTTTCACTTCCCCGGTGTCGTTGGTATCTGGGGAAGAGAGCGACAAGGGGATCTCGGAAATGAAAAAGTCAGGGGAAAAAATGGCTGATAAACCGGCAAGAGATTCCAATCTTATCACCATCTTCATGAGCGGTGATGTTATGACCGGGAGAGGTGTAGATCAGGTGCTGCCCCATCCCGGTAATCCTCAGATCTATGAGCCATTCGTAAGAGATGCCAGAACCTATGTAAAGCTCGCCGAGAGAGCGAATGGCCCGATCAAACAACCTGCCGGGTGGCCTTACATATGGGGAGATGCCCTCGATGAACTGGAACGGGTAAAGCCGGACCTGAGAATCATCAACCTGGAAACTGCGGTAACCGAAAGCGACGATTACTGGAAAGGCAAGGGTATCAACTACCGGATGCATCCCCGGAACATCCCTGCCATTTCGGCGGCAAAGATAGATGTTTCTGCACTTGCAAACAACCACGTCCTCGACTGGGGATATTCGGGATTAAAGGAAACATTGAAGACGCTTAAAAAAGCCCATATAAGATTTTCAGGAGCGGGACAAAACCTGAAAGAGGCGGAAGCACCGGCAGTGGTAGAGGTTGAGGAGAAGGGGCGGGTGATTCTGTTTTCATTCGGATCAAAAACGAGCGGAATCCCTGAAAGCTGGGCCGCATCCGAAGACAAGCCTGGCGTAACCCTGCTAAAAGACCTGTCTTATCAAACCGTCCGGCAGATCAAAGATAAAGTCGAAAAGGTAAAGCAAAAGGGAGATATCGTTATTGCCTCCATTCACTGGGGAAGCAATTGGGGTTATGATATTCCTCTTGAGCAAAGGCAATTTGCGCACAAACTGATTGATGATGCCGGTGTTGACATCATTCATGGCCATTCATCTCACCATGTAAAGGGGATAGAGGTTTATAAAAAGAGACTCATTATCTACGGCTGTGGAGATTTTCTCAATGACTATGAAGGTATCAGCGGATATGAAGAGTTCAGGAGTGATCTGGGTCTTATGTACTTTGCGAGTGTGGAGCCGACAACGGGAGAACTCCTTCGTTTGCAGATAACACCAACACAGATTAAACGATTTAAAGTGACCCGGGCATCGACGATCGATGCAGTGTGGCTGAGAAACACTTTGAACAGAGAAGGCAAAAAGCTCGGAACCCGAGTGGAGTTGAATAAGGAAAACAACCTGACACTGAAATGGGACTGATTTCTTTCTCAGGAAAAAATAAATGTTAACAGGATATCGGATGCCGGAAAAACAGGAAGGGATTGAATGAAAATATCTCTAACCCGGATAAACTGGACTCTTTTCAGTACCACCTTGAGGGGTGTAAGTGCCTTCACGAAGTAATTTTCTGCCAGAAAATTACTTCTAAGTTACTAAAAAAGACTACCCGGTCCTCGCTTAACCAATCCGTTGTTTTCGTGTGCACCCGCAAAACATTCTGGGGGGATCAACCCCACGGATGGGCCTAACATCTGCTAGTGTAAGACCGGGTAATCAAACTGTCAAATATCAAAACTACCTCTTAATACTAATTTTACCAGTTGATTCTATAAATGCAAGGGTAGGCAAAAAAATATCTCATGATAAGAATAGACGGCAGCTTTGGTGAGGGCGGCGGGCAGATCGTCCGCACGGCCCTTGCACTATCTTGCATAACGGGAAAGTCCTTCGAGATATACAACATAAGAAAGGGAAGAAAGAAACCGGGTCTCAGGCCTCAGCACCTGACCGGTGTCAGGGCGGCAAAAGCGATCTCCGGTGCAGTCGTTAAGGGTGATGCACTCGACTCGACAAAACTTTCCTTTTCACCCGGCAAGGTCAGGGGAGGGAATATTGCTTCGATGTATCGGAGTTAAGGGGGAGTGCAGGCTCTGTCTCCCTTGTCGTTCAGAGCATTCTTCCGCCCCTGGCACTGGCAAAGGAAGGGTCTACAGTAGTGATCGAAGGGGGTACCCATGTGGAGTGGTCGCCCACCGTCCACTATTTGAGGGATGTCCTCTTCCCGCTCCTTTCGAAAATCGGAATTAAGACAAGTCTGGAAATAGACAGGTGGGGCTGGTATCCAGGCGGCGGCGGCTCGGTATGTTTACATATCGAGCCCGCTAAGAGGCTCTCGCCGATTGATATAACTGAACGAGGGAAACTCACCAGGATAACGGCCCTATCGGCCGTATCAAACCTTCCCCTCTCCATTGCCGAACGACAGCGTGATCGGGCCTTACGCTTGCTTCAGGAAAAGGGTTTGGACGCAGAGATAGAGATCGTAGAAGCACCCTCTCCAGGAAAGGGGACCCTCTTTTTCATGTTGACAGAATTCGACAATATCAGGG
>JADFVM010000016.1 GCA_015222555.1 Pseudomonadota bacterium | reverse complement strand
TTTCGTTTCTTTATCTCCTCCTGATTCATGATAATCACATTCTGGGGATGGTTTTTCACATATTCGGGAATCCGTTCTGCCGTAACAGTGATAGGGGCCAGCCTTTGAACCTGGCCTTCAACCTTGGATGAATGATCTTCTGCCTGGAGCGGAGCCGATAAAAAAAATAGTAAACACCCTGTAAAAAAGGGGAATAATAAAATGTGACGGTTCATATTGTTCATTTGATTGTTCATATGCTCCCTGTAGATAAAAGTTTTGCTGCTATATCTTTTTTCTCCATCCGACGGCTAAAAGACCAATGAGGCCAATGACAATGGCTATTATTATCCATGATGAACCCGAAACGGTTACTTTTGTATCTTCCGGTTTTTCTTCAACCATCTCGTATCCTTCAATTTTTTCTTTATCCGGCTCCTTATCTTTAACTACTTTTTCCTCCTGACGAATCTCTTCGGTAACCTTAGCAAGTTTTTCCTGCAATACTTTTCTCTTTTCTTGCGCTTCTTCCTGACTCATTCCACTTGCCTTGGATAGAACTGCCTGAAATTGATTGACTAATTCAGGAGATAAAGCTCCTGGAAGAGAAATAATATTTACCACCATCTGATTTAGAGCAGGGTTGTCACAAACATGGCCACAACAAGTAAGACCTTTTTCAATAACACTCATCGTGTAATCTATAGCCAGTCTTTTTTTTATCTCCTCCGGGGCGTCCCAATATTTTTTACGAACAGCCTCAAGCATCCTGGCATTGATTGACTGCATTGCCCAGGTATTGTGTTCATCAAAGAATTCTTTAAGCTCAAGGTTATATTTATCCTCAACATAAACCTCGTAAACCTGTTCCCACTTGGTCTCATCAATGGCAAAAGGCGTAGTTACCTGCCAGCCCCACATAAATTCTACAAATCTGCTCATCTCTCTTGCCCCGGCATAATTCTCTTTCTTCATCGCTTCAATCCACTTGGGATTCAAATAACGGGCGCGCAGTTCTTCTCCAATAGTCCTCTCAATATCCTCAATATGAGCGGCATCAGGATTTTTCTGGTCAGAGATTAAAACATCGGGATATTCACCGCTTGCATGTTTTACAGCAAGGGAAAGTCCGCCCAAGTATTGAAAGACATCATCATTGTCCATTGTCATATAAAGATTACTTGACCTTGTGTGCATGGTAATCTTGATATCTTCCAGGTTTTTCTTATAAACGGATTTGAGCGGTTTTCCCCAGACACCTTTTCCATATCCAAAGGAAACAAAATTAATGAACACATCGCTAATCTCTTCATCACTTTCCCAAAGGCCGCTATCGGCAATGAGGTCAGCCGTCTTTGTTCCATAGCTGCCCGGTTTGGCAGAGAACACCCTTATTTTGCTTAAATTTTCTGCTTCTTCTTCGCTGTAACCTTTTTTTAGAAGATATTCCTTTATCTTTTGACTGTGTTTGGCAATAAAGTTCTCTACATCTTTTAACTGGCTTGCCTGACGCACGGCCTCATCTAAAAGAAGAATTACATGGGAAAAGCAATCACGAAAAAGGCCTGAGGTTTGCATATGAACATCTATCCTTGGCCTACCAAGGATTTTCCCTGGAATGGGTTCAACCCCGGTTACCTTATTATTTTTATCCCAGACAGGCTTTATTCCCAAAAGATAAAGCGCTGTGCCTACTTGAGTCCCCTCATTGCGCTGTAGTTCAGTGCTCCAGAAAACAAGTCCGATTTTGTCGGGATATTTCCCCTTTTCCTTTAAATATTTTTCTATCATCTCTTCGGCCTGCTTTTTGCCCAGAGCATAAGCATCCTTTGACGGAACCTTTGCAGGATCAAAACCATAAAAGTTTTTGCCTGTTGGAATGGCCTCGGGATTTCTCAAAGGGTCATTTCCCTCGCCGGAAGGAATATATTTGCCTTCCAGGCCAGTAATGAGACGATCTATCTCCAGGTGACAAAGGCTCAAATTTTTCTCAATCTCACTTAAAGAGAGTTCATCGTTCCTTTCTTTGATCAACAAACTGAATTCTTTCAACGCCTCCCCTTGCGGAGAGATGCCAAAGGTATGCAGGCCATAAGGCACATTGGCCTCCTGCAACTCAAGCAAATAATGTTCAATTTCTTCTATAGCCTCTTCATTTATTTCTTCAAGAAGAAGGTCCTTATCCAGACCCAGTTTTTTCACCAGGGTCTTGATTCTCTTGAACTTCTCTTGAGCAAGTTCAGCGCTACGGGTAATAGCATCGTTGTATTCGTCTATTAAAACAGACAAGTCCCGATACTCCTCATAAGCCCCTGCCTTTTTCATTGCCGGAATAAGATGGTCAATAATTACACCCCGTCCCCTGCGCTTTGCCTGTATTCCTTCACCGATATTATCCACGATATAGGGATAGATGTTAGGAATGTCCTGGATAAGAACCTCCGGGGGACAGGACTGGCTAAGGCCTGCCTGCTTGCCGGGAAGCCATTCGTGGGTACCGTGTTTTCCCAGTGAAACAATAGCATCAGCTTTAAATTCACGCTTCAGCCAGAGATAAAAGGCAGTGTATTGATGATGCGGCCAGAGTTGTGTGGAATGATATAACTTCATCGGATCGTCACCCCAACCCCTTGAAGGCTGTGGAAGGAGGATGACATTGCCTAAGTTTACACAAGGAATAATAATCTCCTTGTCCTTAATCATAATTTTTGAATCTTCTACTTTGCCCCATTCGGCTTCTAATTTATCTTTGTAGTCCTCATCTATTTCTTTATACCATTTCAAATATTCAGATACAGGCAGCCGGATGACCCTTTTGGTCTTGATTAACTCATCAAGTTCACCCGGAACCCAGGAGCCGATATTGCGACCGCTTTTTAAAACAAGATTTTTTATATCTTCTTCTGAAGGGAGTTTCCCGTTGATGGTATAGCCCTCCTCGCGCATTCTCTTTAAAATCCCTTCCAAACTGCGGAAAACATTAAGGTAACTTGCTCCCACATTATGTTTGCCCGGGGTGTGGTTCCAATACATAATGACAATCTTTTTGTCTTTGTTCGCCTTTGTCTGGAGATTTCTCCAGGCCTTTATGCGTTTGATGAAAAATTCAATATTTTCCGCAACAGGCTTATTTACATAAATTTCTTTACCGGTACGTTTATCTTTCATGGCCACCCTTCCACCTAAAACAGAAGGTTCAATTAATCCATTAAATTCAGGGGTGCATACTGCATGAGAAAGCTGAATTGGCCCCAGTCCCTGTGAAGACTCTCTCCATTCAGGGATTGTAAAAAATATCCTGATGCCATTTAGAAGTGGAACTCCTAATTTTATTAAATTTTTCTTTGTTTTCTCATCGTCAATAGCAGCAAATTTGAAGGAAAGAGCTGCAATTAGATTAACCCTGGATTTTCCCTGTTCGTCAAAAAAGAATTTTTCCGGCGCAAGATATGAGGGAAAAGAATAAACAGGTAAAACATTGATGTTATTCTTTTCTAAATGTTTTATGAGCGAACTTACCACATCTCCTGTTTCTCCTGGAAAGGCATAGGAAGAAAAATCAGGTATTCCTACCCAAAAGCTATTTTCTTTATAAAGTCCCTTTTGTTTATACCAGGCGAAATATTCTTTAAAGCTAATAAAGATTTTATCACTTTTGGGATGAAAGATACCTGTTTCAGGCACAGTCTGGGGCTCTCCATAGTTAATATCAAGACCGCAATCCCGATTAAGAAGAAAAAGAAGGAGATTTTTGATGTTTTCTTTGATAGCCGGATTATAATACTGTTGTACTTTGGGGTCAGAGAATATCTTTTTTGTTTCTGTTGCTCCTTTTCGAACGCCATAGGCCTTTGTCTTCTCAAAATTCACATTCTTTAAGACATACTCGGCCAGGTTGCGATGCATAATATCTACAATTAAAATCTTGGATTGAGCAATAATCTCCTGGTCAATCTCTTCGTTTTCCAGATCTTTGTCGGTATAAAAGTAAAAGTCATAGCGGTTGGCTACTTCCGGGATTTGAACCACCTCGAAAATAGCCTCGCTTACCTTGTAGGAATTGGATGCACCTACAAGCAGGGTAATTTTCTCTTTGTCCTGCGCAAGTGCCTGAGATGACAGCAAGGTAAATAAACAACAGGCAATTGCCCCTACCCACTTAACCATGTTTTCTGACTTATGATTTTTGACCTCTGACCTCTGATTCATAAGCTCACTCTTCAGGAACATAAATCATTCTCCCATTCTTCAGTTGATAAGCTATCCCTAATTTGGTTCCTTCTTCTCCGCCGATTTTCCTGTCAGTTACTTTTTCCACCTTAATCTCTTTGCCTTTTTTAGTAATAATCTCCA
>JADFVM010000147.1 GCA_015222555.1 Pseudomonadota bacterium | reverse complement strand
TTTCTATTATAGTTCAGATTGCTTCGCCCTCACGTTGTTCCTCGCAATGACCTGTAAAAATAGGAACCTTCGTAGAGGCCTCGATATTTTATTAATCTTTGAAATCTCCATCCTCTGGGCGGGGTGAGAGCCCAGAGGCTTTGCCTGGAAAAAATAATTGCTTCCCCTCCCTTGGTGGGAGGGGAAAATTTAGAATTATTCAGCCCCCTTTGAGGGGGTAAAATCAAAGACCCGTCCTTTGGGCGTGGATTCTTTACTAAAAGGCAGATAATTAGTACATGGGTCTTATCATAAAAATAGCCTGGAGAAACCTTTGGCGAAATCCAAGGCGCTCTATAATTCTCGTTTCTGCCATCGTCATTTGTATCTCAGCCCTTTTATTGACGTTGTCGTACATAAACGGTGTCCTCAGGCAGATGGTGCAGAGTACTATTGATTTTCATATCGGTGAAATGGAAATCTATAAAAAGGGTTTCAATGATGACCATAATCCGGGAAAATATATAAAAGATCCTGCGGAGATCTATGAGTTGATTCAAGAAAGTCCGGGTGTAAAGGCTTTTGCTCCCCGAGTTGAAGGCAGGGGGTTAATTGCAAGCAGTTATGCTTCTTCAGGTGTGCAGGTCATTGGTATTGTTCCGGCCAGAGAGGGTAAAATTACTCTTGTTAAGAGGTCAGTCATTAAGGGGAATTACCTGGAAAAAGATGAGGATCATGTCATTCTTATCGGTGACAAGATGGCAAGAAAACTAAAAGTCGATCTGGGAGACAAGGTTGTCATTACCGTTCAGAACATCAAGGATGAACTGGCCTCGGACGCCTACCGTGTGACCGGTATCTTCAAGACTATCTCCAAAGATTTTGATAAATACATGGTATATATTCCCAAAAGAATGGCAACAAAACTCCTTGAAATTGAATCGGGCGTTACGGGAATAGCGCTGCGAATGGAGAATATGGAGGCGGCAAGAGATCTGCAGGTGATGGTAAACAGGCAATTCGAAAAGCAGGATGTTGAGGCTCTTACCTGGGGAGAGCTGGAACCGATGATTCAGGAAATTGTAAATATCAGCAAACAGTGGAACTTTGTCTTTTTTGGAGCCATCTTCATCATCCTCTCCATCGGAATTATCAATACCCAGAACATTGCTGTTTATGAACGGATGCATGAACTGGGCATTCTCAAGGCGATGGGGACAAAGCCTTTTTTTATCTTTTCCATGGTTATGATGGAAACCCTCTTTCTCGGAATTGTCGGTCTGGCGGCAGGTTTTTTTATTACCTCTCCCATCATCCTTTATTTTGCAAATGAGGGACTTAACCTTGCTGTCTTTTCTGAAGGTTTACAGAAGTTTGGTCTGGGATCGACAATCTTTTTTAATATAGAGTTTACAGACATTATCTATTGTGCTGTCGCAATTCTCGTGACCGCTTTTTTGGGCGCTCTCATCCCCGCACTTAAAGCCGGCAGGCTTAAGCCGGTAAAAGCGATCAGAAATACAGAGTAATCAGGTGAAGTATTTTGTCACATCGATTTTGTATTTTTCAGGATCAATGGTTTTGGCAATTGTTTTCCCATGGCCTGCAGAAGACAGGTCGAAAATATCACTTTCAACTTCCCTGCCAGAGGGATCACCGATTATCTTTATCTTGGGCGTGTCCCACTTAGTGGGGTCAGAGTTGTTTTGCATTACTACGGCAAGTTCCCTGCTGCTTAACAGGACTAATGAGCCTACAGGATAGACACCAATGGAGTTGACAAAAAGTTTCATTAATACAGGATCATAAACTTTACCCGCTTTATCCATCATCAATTTCAACGCTTTATCCGGTGACATGGGAACCCTGCTGTAAACTCTTGAGGATGTCATTCCATCGTAGCAGTCGGCAATACTTATGATTTTACCGAAAAGGCTCAACTCTTTTTTATATTTAACATTAGGATATCCTGACAGGTCATAATTGAGATGATGTTCAAATGCACCCGTGACGATCCTCGCATTTAAATTGTCCAGACCTTTAAGCTGCATCAGCAGTTTTACGCCATAAACAGGATGTCTCTTCATTATTTCCCACTCGTCTACCGTAAAATTTGAGGGTTTATTGAGAATCTCAAGAGGAACATCAGATTTGCCGATATCGTGGAAAAGGGCTGTCATCCCGAGGTCGCAGAGGCTGGCCTTGCTGAGACCCATTCTCTGCCCGATAGCAAGGGAGAGAATGCATACATTAACAGAATGGTTATAGGTATATTCGTCGTGACATCGAATAGTCGTAAGACCGATCAGGATTGTTTCAGCCGTAAGCATCTGGTCAATCATACTTTGTATGGCCCGTTTCGATTTCCTTAGCTTCAGAGTCTGCCCCATCTTTACGTTAACCATAACTTCTGAGGCTGCATGAATGGTTTGTGAATAAACCTTTTTTGACTTGGCCTTATTGTCAGTCACATCTTCTTCTTGAATACTCTCATCCTCAGACAACATCTCCACTTCGATGCCCTGGATTTTTTTTGACTTCATTTTTTCAAGAAATTTTTGAAATGTCTGTGGGGATGGTATGGGATCAAGTTCGTTAAAAATATAGGGCAGCTTTGCAAGATCTTTTTCACTTGCAATAGAGGTGAAATTAATGCTGCCGATGTAATACCTTTTCATCTCTCCCATGATGAAATTAAAGGCCTCAAATCCTGCGGCATCCGCCTTTAGACGATTTTCGCTGAGAAGGATATAGCCTCCCTTAAGCATTAATGAGGCGTCTTCCTTTTTTTGATGAATCTCCTTTACCGTCTTCAATATTTTTTTAATGGGGGTATTCATGGCCGAATGCCCCTCCTGGTAGTTTTTTGAGGTCTTGAGGAGAACAAAAAGGTTGTAAACCAGGGATTTCCCCAGGCGGATTATCTCAAATTTTAACTGTTCTAAATCCATTGATTGCCTGTTTTTAATTGTTTCTAATTTGGTGAAGCTGGTGCTCCAGGCTTTATTGCCTGCATCGCCTTGGTGATGATAGTTTTGATTTCACCTTTTTTAGCGCCACTGGCCTCTTCAAGTGCCATTAATGCCGATGCCGTATTCACTTTCTTCAGGCCGGATACTGCACAGACAACGGAATCACGTTCTTTTGTCTTGTTGAACCAGTATTTCTTTGTGAGAATTTCCTTGAAAAGAGGGACCACCTCATCAGAACCGATTCCACCAATGGCCTCAAAAAGAGCCATTCTTTCTGAGATATCCATATCTTCAAAATGTTCGGATTTGACGCTGGAAATCATCGGTTCCAGTGCCTCAGTGCAATTCGTATCGGCTAAAATCTTGAGAGCCCGAATTCTTATGGAAATGTCATTATCGCCGAGAAATCTGAATATATATTCTCCGGCTTTTTCATGAGAAACATCTTTCAGGTACATGAGAACCTCATTTTTTACCTTCGCGGAACTGTGAGTAGCCAGTCTGCCGATATGTTCGATGCCCGATACATCACCTATGTTTTTCAGGATGATTATTATGTTTCTAACAAGAAACCATCTACTGTCTTTAAGAAAAGGCAGGAAGGCTTCCATGGAGTCCTTCCCTATTTCTGTGAGAGAATCCATGATAACTTTTCGGAAATCCTTTCTTTCAATGGCGCCCAGCAGTTTACATATAGGGGCTATCGCGCCTTTCCCCGTTATCAAAATCATCGCCTTCAAACCTTCAGGTGTTATTTTGTTACCATTAATCGCCACTTGCAGGTTTTGTGATATCTCGTCATTAATGACAGTGCCCATGTCAGAGGTCAGTATCTCTTTATGCTTTGCAGGAAAGCTTTCATTCATTGATAGTTTATTTAAAAACTTGATGAGTCCGATGGCATAATTAATTTCACCAAGGAAAATGATGTCTCTCGTCAATGTTGCTATTATTTTGGAAAATTCCGAGAAAAGCGCCTCGTCTTTCTCTACGGACAGGATGGAATATAAAATGTAAGTAACTTCTTCAACAGGTTTTCTTTTCTCTTCGAGATCTCTCGTTGCTTTAAGAGAGTCAATCTCTTTTTCTGAAAGAGAAAGGACATTTTGCGGAACGATTATCGGTTTAGGTATGGGCTCCGATGGCTCAACCTCGGTTGTGTAAGCGCTTCTAACACCTTTTTCCTGAGCTTCTTCAGTTGTCGCTCTGGTGCCGATGTTATCTGCGTCTGACTCGAGGAACTCATCGGCCAGTGTATAGGAAATATGGGGGAGATCGCTGGTCCAGAAACGTGTGACTATATCGTCGTCAATTTCATCCTGTAATTCGGTTCCTATAATATTAAGAAAGTCCTTAAGCTCACTATCTTCGATCCCTTCACTGAAAATAAGAGAAGTGATGCCGTCTGAGTAAAATTTAAAGGCCAGGCTATCTTTAATGTCCTGGTTTTCATATACAGTATACCCTTCATAGTGAAGGTCAAACTGCCCTACCTCTATCCTTAATTCCCCGTGTTCACCAAGGAAGCTGGCTGCGTTTGTCTTCAGATCCTGAAAGAATTTTTGATGGAGCGGATTATTGGGCAGATACATTTTAAAGGCCTTGGAAGTTTTTACAATAGATTGTATCACTTCTTTGGCCGCACTGACCTCTTCCGGACTTATTATCTCTTCTTCGGAACTTTCTTTTCCAGAATTATTTTCAGGCAAATGCCCCTCCAACAACAAAATAAAATTGTGAAAGACTAAAATATCTTAAAAGCTGAAGGAAAGTCAAATGTAGTTTGGCTCTTTTTATAGGTATGATAGAATCGCTTCCCAAACGGTTCGGACTTTGTTAGAATTTGGTGGCCCTAAGTAATGGGAATTTCCAAACAATTGGAAGTTATTCCAGATAAAAGCATTCTATGATTAATTATAGCATACCCGATATAAAGGTGGAGGTGCCTTGAAGGATCTGCGAATTGAGAAGATGGCAGATATTATTGTCAACTATTCCACTAAAGTAAAAAAAGGGGATGTTGTTCAGATTCAGATGCTGAATGCATCCTGTGAACCTCTTTTAAAGGAGGTGTACCGATTATGCCTTGAAAATGGGGCACAGTATATCGATTATAATATTTCTCTGCCCCAGTTGGGAAGGCTATTCTACAATAATGCCAGTAAGGAACAGCTTGCTTATTTTCCCGAGCATAAGATGGAATTTATGAAAAAGGTAAACGTTTTTATCGGTATTGCCGCTGTGGAAAACGCCATGGAACTGGCCAATGCAAACCAGACAAATCTTGCAAGCTATGAAAAGATGATGAGGCCCATTCTTGATGAGAGGGTTAAAAATACAAGGTGGGTAATCTGTCGCTATCCTACGCATGGTGCAGCGCAGGATGCAAAAATGAGCCTGGAGGAATATGAAAACTTCCTTTTTTCTGCATGTAATATCGACTGGGTCAGGGAGTCAAAAAAACAGGATAAACTGAAGAGATTAATGGATAGAGCTGAGCGGGTACACATTAAGGCATCAGATACTGACATTACTTTTTCAATAAAGGGGATGAATGCAGTCAAATGTGATGGCCACCGTAACTTGCCTGATGGCGAGGTTTATACCGCGCCGCTTAAGCACTCTGTGGAAGGGTATATTACCTACAACTGCCCAACGATTTATCAGGGTAGAGAGTTTAATTCCATACGTCTTGAATTTAAAAAGGGGAAAATAGTAAAGGCCTCATCTCCCAATATGGATGAGGCTTTAAACAAGATTTTTGATACTGATGAAGGTGCCAGACATGTGGGAGAATTTTCTGTCGGTTTAAATAGCGGAATTACTCGACCCATGAGAAATATCCTCTTCGATGAGAAGATCTTTGGCTCTATTCATTTGACGCCTGGACAATGTTACAAAAAGTGTGATAATGGTAACAAAAGTGCCATACACTGGGATCTTGTTAAGATCTTAAAGGATGACGGCGAAATTTATTTTGATGACCTTTTGATACAACAAAAGGGTTTGTTCG
>JADFVM010000146.1 GCA_015222555.1 Pseudomonadota bacterium | reverse complement strand
CTGTTAACGACCGCTTTACCTGTCTGGACATCAATGCCTCTTTCTTCAAAGCGCTTTTGTACGAGCCGTGAAATTTCTCTTTCACACTCGGGAAGGATCTTGTCAAGCTGCTCTACAATAGTCACTTTTGTCCCGATCCTGGAGAAGATATTGGCGAATTCACAACCGATAACACCACCACCGACAATGATCAGTGATTCAGGTTTTTCGGGGAGCCTGAGTATCTCCCTGTTGCCGACGACATTGCGGCCGTCAATTCTGAGAGGAGGGATATCTGCCGCTTCAGAGCCGCTGGCTATTATTATCTTCTTCGCGTCAATGACTGTAACCTGGGTGGGTGTATCAACCCTGATTTTTCCTTTCTCTTCAATGGATCCCTTGCCATTGAATATATCAATTTTGTGTGTCTGAAAGAGTTTATGAAGTCCCTTTTTGAGATGCTCTACCACCTCATCTTTTCCATTCAAGGCGGCAGAAAAATCAAAGCTCACATTCTGTGCCTTGATGCCGAAAGAGGCAGCATGGTCGAGCTTTCTTAAAAGCTCAGAGGCTGCAAACAGGTTTTTGGTGGGAATACATCCGTGGTTCAGGCAGGTTCCGCCCAGCGACTCTTTCTCAACAAGGGCAACTTTACCTCCCAGCTGTGCTCCTCGAATTGCAGCACTGTAACCGCCTGGGCCCCCTCCGATAATACAGATGTCATAGGTCACCTGGCTATACCTTCAAGTTTGCTGCTCATCCTGTCGATCACCCTTTTATATTTCTCGCCCTGTCCTGATACCGCAATATGACGTTCGTCTTCATTTATTATCTGAATAACTATTTTCAGGTGTTCAGCGGGCAGGAGGTCGGGCGCTAAATCAGCCCATTCAATGACAGAAACGCCGTCCCCCTCAAGATATTCTTCAAAGCCCAGATCATTAATATCTTTGGCACCTTCGAGCCTGTAGAGATCAAAATGAAAGAGAGGAATGCGGCCATCATATTCGTTGACGAGCGTATAGGAGGGACTGCAGACGATAATATCGGCGGGGATGCCAAGGCCTGTAGCAATCGCTTGTACGAGGGTCGTTTTCCCGGCGCCCAATTCACCGGAGAGTGCAATAACTTCTCCCGGCTTAAGCGTTGCCCCCAGCTTTTTGCCGAAGGTTATGGTATCTTCAAGGCTATTAGCTTTAAAACTGATCGATGTATTCATTTGGCGGTGCGTTGATGCTTACGATGGTTGAGTCGATGCCATAGTCTTAATAATGTCGTCTTTGCCCACAATGCCTGCTATCTTCCCTTTATCAAGGACGGGCAGGGTGTGAAAATGTTTATCTGCCATGATAGAGGCTATTTCATTTATGGGTGTATCAATATCGACTGATGTGACCTTACTTGAGTATACATTCCTTACCTTGCTGCCAGTCATCTTTTTAAGTTCCTTTTCAAAATTTTTGAGGCTTTCCAAGTAAATGACAGCATCAAATATAGCAACGACAGTGGGGATATGCAGTTTTTTATTTTGATCGATAAGATCACTTTCAGTAATGATTCCGATTAAATGATTATCATCATCTACTACAGGTGCGCCACTGATTTTCTGTTCATGAAAAATGTGAGCCACCTCTGAAATCGGAGTATCTAATTTAACGGTAAAGACTTGAGAAGACATTATCTCTTTGGCTGTAAGCATAATTATTTTATCCTTTATTTATTGTCTATGATGATAGCCATTTCAAAAAAATTGTCAAGAAATTTTAAGCGTTAAAACCTTATTTTATCTCACTTGAAGAGATACTCGGAATTTAGAAGACAGAAGTTGGAATGCAGAGGAAATTGATAGATTCATAACGTCAAAGTAATATCCTTTTCCGACTCCTGACTGAGCGCATCTACTAATAACGCCTGCTACTCAGTTTGGTTTCCACTGATTCCTTAAATGTTCGTATGCTTCTTAAAATTGCCTCGGCAATCTTTTTTTGTGTGTCTCTTTGCTTTAGCCTTTTCATTTCCGATTTGTTGGATAAAAAGCCAACCTCAAGAAGCACGGCAGGCATGGAAGCGCCGGCCAGAACAATGAAAGGCGCCTGTTTGACACCTCTATCAGATGTGTTCATGATCTGACTGAGGTTTTCATGCAATACTTTTGCAAATTGCGAACTTGCTTTAAGATGTTCTGTCTGGGAAATATCCATGAGTATAAAAGCGAGATCGCTATCGGCTTTGAATGTTTTTCCTTCCAGTTCGATGACAGCGTTTTCCTTGACTGCCGCCGCCATAGCATCGTCGTCGGTAGCATCGGGGCTCATGAAGTAGGTTTCTATGCCCTGAATCAGTCTTTTTCTCGTTGAATTCGCATGGATACTAATAAACAGATCTGCCTTAACATTGCCTGCTATTTCTGTCCTTTCTTCGAGAGGCACAAAATAATCGTCATCTCTTGTTAGTAAAACTCTTATGCCCATGTTGTCTTCAATATTCTTTTTCACTTCCTTTGCTATCTGTAGAACGAGATCTTTCTCTTTTACGCCCCAGGGGCTGACAGCGCCATCATCATTCCCCCCATGGCCGGGATCGATGACAATGGTTTTAAACAGTTTGTCTACTCTATCGATATCCCCGGCATTGCTTTTAGATGATGAAAGGTAGGGTGCTTTGTTATGTGAAGGGTTTGGTGATGAAGATAGAAGGGAAAGTAAAATATTAACAAAACCTTCGTCAACCATAAGGACGCCTTCATTAAAAAAAGGCGCTTCATTGAGCGTGATGACAGATTGACCTGCAATAACGTGTCGATTCCCCGGCATAATGATGATTTTCCCTTTCTCCAAATAAAGCGCAAGAGTTCCGGATTCGGCATTCCAGGACATATCGACGTCAAGGTTTTTTATTAGCGCAAGTAATGGTGTTGTCTTTAAGGAAGACTTTTCTGAAATGACAGTATCTTTTTTTTGTTGCTCCTGTGCAGGAAGGCCGCAAAATGAAGTGGACGGCATGAGGAAAAAGGTTAAAAAAAAGACGGCAAAGGCGACCTTTTTGTTGAGGTCCTTATGATTGCTCATGAGAGAATGACCTGACAGAGTCAGTTGGAAGAGTTGTTGTAAAAAATCCCCCTCGCCCCCTTTTTTCAAAGGGGGTTGCCGGAAAGGCTCCCTTTTCTATAGGGAGATTCAGTGGGATTACTCGCCTCTTAGAGGAAAGATGATCTATCATACTGTTTTTTCACACAGGCCAAACAGTCCTTCTCATTGGCCGGTTTGATTTTGCAGGTATTTAAAGAGGTCGCTCTTCGTCGATAAAACTAGCCAGTCTTTATCAGAAAAAGTCGAATCATACATTTCCATTGTTTTCATGAAACGGTAAAAATCTCTTGATTCCTTATTCTTGTTATAGGCTTGAGCATAAATGGTTGTCGCTTCGGCGTCGGCCTTACCCATAATTTCCTGAGCAGTCTTATAGGCTTCAGACTGTATCTTTTTCAACTCAAACTCTTTTTCACCGAGGATTTTGGATGCTGCTCCCTG
>JADFVM010000145.1 GCA_015222555.1 Pseudomonadota bacterium | reverse complement strand
TGACGTTTTTCTTCAAGTTTTGCAATAGCCATTCTAGGACTTTTTTTTGTTTCTTCAAGAATGGCTCGGGCCTCCCGTTTTGCATTGGTGAGGAAGGTGAGAGCCTCCTTGAGGCCCTCCTCGTATGCACTTCGTTTCTTATCCTCAGCGCCCTTAAGTTTCTCTTTAATCTTCTCGCTTTTTTCCTGAAGTGATGCCCTTTCCTTTTCTAGTTCCGCTTTCAGCGCATCATAATTTGCGCCTTTTTCTTTAAGCGATTTAAGAAGCTCATGAAATTCTGCACTCATACCGCCCAGGAGTTTTCCTGCAAAATCTGTTACCTCCCTTGGAAGGCCAAAACGGATGGCCGTTTCAATGGCGTGAGATTGACCCGGTTCTCCCTCCTTAAGTCGGTAAAGTGGCTCATGACTTGTGTCATCAAACGCCATGGAGGCGTTCATCATTCCCGGTGTTTTGTAGACAAAGCCAATAATATCTGTGAGATGGGTGGTAGCTAAAACCAGAGATCCGCGATTACTCAATTCGTTAAGGATGGCACAGGCGATTGCCGCCCCCTGGGCCGGTTCTGTGCCGGTGCCGATCTCATCAAGAAGAATCACCGCGCCTTTGGATGATTCTTCCAGTATCTTTGATATCCTTGCGATATGTGCTGAAAATGTGGAAAGTGAACTTTCAATGGACTGCTCATCACCGATGTCCACCAGCAGGTTTGTTGTAAAGGGGAGAGTCGATTCAGGGTGGGCCGGAATGGGGATTCCCGACATCGCCATTACTATAAGAAGACCAACGGTCTTCATGGTGATCGTTTTCCCTCCGGCATTAGGGCCTGTAATGACCATGACACGGTCCTCCCCCTCAAGAGTCAAGCTCAGGGGAACAACTTTTTTTATCGTGCCTGATTTCTCCATGGAAATAAGCAGCGGGTGTTTTGCCTCCCTTAACTTAACGGCTGATGATTCGTTGATATTGGCCGGAGACATCTGAAGTTTCTCGGCATAGGTGGCAATGCTGTTTAAAAGGTCGAGATGGATAAGGATCTTATACTGTTTAAGTAGCTCGTCCCTGTCTTGCCTGATCTCATCGCAGATCTCCCTTAGAATGCGAATGACTTCCGCCTTTTCGTCAGCCGCAAGGTTGCCCAGCTCGTTGGAAAGGCCGATTATTTCCAGCGGCTCCATAAAGGCAGTCTCACCCGAACTTGATACATCATGAACCACACCTGCCACTTCCCCCTTGGCATCCATCCTTACGGGAATTACCCAACGCTCACCCCGTTTGGTAATGAAATCATCCTGGAGAAATTTGGCAACATTTTCCTCTCTCACCATCTCCTTTAATCGGTTTCCGATTCTAGCATTGAGACTCTTTAACCTTTTCCTGATCTCATATAGTTCTACTGAGGCATCGTCCACCACCTTTCCTTCACTGTCAAAGGTCCACCCTAACCTGTCAAGGAGTTCCGGAAAACCGATAAGGCGGGCCGTCAATTCTTTAAGCTGTGGACAATGAGCTGCTTCAAAATCAACTGAAGAGATGTCGGAAATCACAGCCAGAACAGTTTTGATATCCAGGAAATCCTGTGCATCAATGAGGGCATTTTCAGGCCTTACCTTTTCGAGGGG
>JADFVM010000144.1 GCA_015222555.1 Pseudomonadota bacterium | reverse complement strand
CTCAAGCAATGCCCTGTTGAGTGCATCAAGATTTTCAAGTACTATTTTCACGTAGTTTAACCATTTCTCTGTACTTTCTTTCTTGCCAATCCTTGCAATATTGAGCGCTTCCAAGGGTGATTCGAGCAGCCATTTTTGCATTGCCGGATCATCTGATTTACACCAGAGGTCAACCAGCTTTTTTATTTGCCGTGGTTTTAAATTATGGGTTTGCACAGCAATCGCAAAATCGGCCTGGTTGTCATGGTGCAACCGCGCCAGAGATGAACCTGACCCCGGCGGCAGGATATGCAGTTTGAGTTCTTCGATGATTTCCGGGGATAGATCACGGATCAACATCAATCTGCGAGTTGCCCAACTCTTATGCCGTTCGAGCAGAGTCGCAACCTCTACCTGGGTCAGACCTTCAACTTCAACAAGATCCCGAACGAGTAACGCTTCCTGGATCATGGAAAAGGACTGTGTTCGATTGGTCAGATAAATCATTGCTTTGGCTTCTCCTGGTGTTGCGGTCACCAGGTTAGCCGATAAGAGTTTATGCCCAAGCTTGAGAGCGGCTTCTCGTCGTTTGAATCCGTCTACAAGGAGTAAACGCTCTTTATCTTTGACAACTGTGATGGGGGTCAATTGACCACGGCTTGTCAGTGAACCCATCATCCGGTTTATACTTTCCACTGAACATGGACGAAAAATGCCAAGCCGTATGTCAAGGCTATCCGGCGCAAGATGCTCAAGCTGAGTCTGCACGACGAAACGTCCGGTCAATGAGTTGTTGAATATGCTCAGGCACAGCTTGTTCCATTGCTCTTTCCCAGACTGATGTGGTGGCTGGCTCAATTCTTGTTTTTTCAGGCAACGAAAGAACCTGAAAGAAATACCCATCAAAGGCTATAAAATCTTTGCGGATCAGGGCATCACGGGCGGGAAGATATTCGTTTATCGTTATGCTCAGTTGTGAACAAATTTTGTCATAACTATAGTAGGAGATGCCATTCCGATCGGCAGCCAGCACGAGGAACAGATAGAGCAAAAGTTCATGGTGCTTGAGGCTTTTCCAGAATCCATGTCGTAGGAAACGGTGTTCAATAAAAGCGAAACTCCCCTCTATTTTGCGGACGCGCTGTTGATTAAGAATCTTTTTTTTGATCATCTGTACCTCCGAGATGTTCACGACCTGGAAACCGAACCACCCTTCTGTCGAAAACGGTGATTTCCATAACTTCGTCGTGGAAAGTGACTAACAACCGATCCCCTGGCACCACAAAAATGGCAACAAGGGGGCTTGTCAGTTTCAATTACCGGAACCGTATCATAGCTCCCACCTGGTGTGGAAGGTACATCCCCCACGATTTTTGTTTTTTTTTCATTTTTTTTTCGTTCCCGTCGTTTACTCTCTGCCTCTCGATGATTTTTTTTGCCCTTTTCGGCCTGACGGTATCGTTTCCGGGCAGCTTTTCGCTGCTTTCTTTGCGCAATGGATCGACATAAATCACAACAATAGGCTTGGCCACGCCAACAGCTCTGGCACACATAGAAGATCTGATTACAGTGACGACAGGAAATTTTTTTGAGAAGGGAGTGTAGCAATGTTCCGGTCTTGCATTTTGCCGGAAGCCGTGGTTAAGATGTATTTGTTTGGTTGGGCTTCCGCATCTATGCGGTTGACTATCGATAAGGCTCGGGGCTGGTACTCCGAGCCTTTTTTTTGCTTATGTGCGAACTGAAGGTGTGGCAACAGAAAAATCTGAAGGATATAAAACAAAAGAACAAGCAGGAAGAAAAAAAAATTTAAAAAACAGAGGAGAAGGAAAATAGGAAAAAAAGAATAAGGAGGGAGTCTACCCCGGCGGATAGGGGGTACGTGTAATTACCGAGAGAGGGTTAAGTAAATCTCGGCGGTGACAGACGGGGGAAGCGGCATCGGTCTGTTGCAGGTGAAAAGAGTGGCGGCTGGCCTGGGTGACATTGTTTCGGCCGATAATGTGCCGGAGGG
>JADFVM010000143.1 GCA_015222555.1 Pseudomonadota bacterium | reverse complement strand
CAGTGCCTTGACGATGATTTCCGGCCCAATTCCCGCCGGATCGCCCATGGTAATGCCTATGAGAGGAAGGTCTGACAAGTTGCGCACCTCGCAAATAAAGCTAAGATTAAAATATTCAGGTTCGATCTTTCACATGTAGTGCTAATACATTAGATTGGGCAAAAAGAGAATTATCTGTGGAATAATTATCATGATAATTATTCCTGCTATCACAGCGAGGAGGAAGGGGAATATGCCTTTGAAGATTGATTCGAGAGGGACCTCACCAATGACCCTGCGGGCCACTCCAAAAACCACATAAACATTAATCCCCACAGGTGGAGTGATAACACCCATCTCGGTGACCATTACGATAATGATTCCGAACCAGATAGGATCATAACCAAGAGCCATAACAACAGGGAAAAAGATGGGTACAGTAAGTGTGACTAAGGCGAGGGCGTCCATAAAACAGCCACCAAAAAAATAGATAAGCACAATTACTGCCATGATCATTGATGGTGGTAAGTCGAACCCTCCTACCCAGGAAGCAATATTGAATGGAATCCTTGTCACGGCAAGAAATTTGCCAAATACAACGGCCCCAGCTATGAGCAACATCACCATACATGACGTGGCAAGGGTCTCATATAGGGACTTAACAAAGCCATCCCAGGTAAGCTGACGTCTGAACAAAGATACTGTGAAGACTCCAAATGCCCCTACGGCTGCTGCCTCTGTGGGCGTAAAGAGTCCTATGAAAAGCCCCCCCATAACCAGGATAAAAACCGCCAGCGTCTCCCCCATACCAAGCAGTGATTTCAGCTTCTCTTTCCAGGTAAAACTATCTCCGGGAGGACCTTGCTCTGGCCTGATGGTGCATATGATATATATGGAGATGATGAATAAGATGGTCACAAGGATGGCGGGAAAAATCCCTGCAACAAATAATGCCCCTATAGACTGCTCCGTAAGAACGCCGTAGACGATCAGCACGACGCTTGGAGGCATGATCATTCCCAGTCCCCCACCCGAAGCCACGGCACCGGTTGCCAGTTCATCAGCGTAATTATACCTTTTCATCTCCGGCAGACCTACCGTCGCCATAGTAGCAGCCGTAGCAGGGCTCGAACCACAAACGGCCCCAAATGCTGTGCAGGCCGATACGGTGGCCATTGCAAGACCTCCCCTTGTGCTGCCTAAGTATTTATAGCCAGTGTCATACAATCTGCTGCTTATGCCGGCATTGAAGGCCAACTGACCCATAAGAACGAAGAGGGGAATAGTCGTCAGCCCATAGGAGGAGAAGACATCATAGATATTCCTTGAAAGAAGTGCAAGCCCCCCTTGCCCTGATATCATGATAGTGAAGCCCAGATAACCAATCATTGCCATAACATAGGCCACGGGCATTCTGGACAAGAATACGATTATCATCACAATAATGCCGATTATGCCAATAAGTGTAGGGCTCATATCTCTTTTAACTTTTTAAAGTGTTGGGCAATATCCAGAATTATTACAAGCGTGAATATGAGCAGGCAAAAGGCAACGACATAAATGATAACATACTCCGGGAACTCCAGATTCATAGAAACTTCACCGGATTTCTTCATGGTGTGGGCATAAAGGGTCATTCGCCAGGTGACAAACATAAACAGACCAAAACTCAAGAACCGTGTACAGATGTCAATAATGGCCTGTGTCTTGGCTGAGAACAGCCGGACCAATATTTCCACCCCCACATGACCGTCAATCTTATGGGTGTACGGCAATGCCATGGCTACCGCCATTGTTGCCATATAGCCAACAATTTCCACTGAGCCGAAAATAGGGTGACGGAAAAATCGACCTACTACATCGACGCATGTCAACAGGGCCATTCCCACCAGGCAGCCAGCGCCGACTATTTTCATTTTATCCGAAATCCATGCAATATTTTTTGAGAATACACTCATTACTCTCTCAGCCTGCTGACTGTTAACATCATAGTTAGGGGTCGACCTCTATTGCTAAAGATCGACCCCGTTAGTAGGCTCTAAAGCCATCATTAATATTTCTTCAATTCTGCCTTAATAAAATCGACGATTTCCTTACCATTAAATCCTTTTTTACTCAGTTTCTTCGCATACTCACCAGCAATGGGAGCAACGGCCTTCTCCCAACGGGCAGCTTCTTTTTTGTCAAGACCGATGATCTGGCCTCCCTGGTTCAGGAAAAACACGATGCCCGCCAGGTCGCTTGCATCCCAGGCCTGGCCATGTTTTATTACCCATTCACGGTTGATCTGCTCAATGCTCTTCTGGTCTTCCCGAGGAATCATTTTCCATTTATCCTTGTTCATGACCACAAAAAAGGAAGTGGTGTAGGCCGCAGAGAAATCGGCCGTACAGTATTTGGTAACCTCGCCCAATTTCCAGCCCTTGCTGGCCTCAAAGGGATAAGTGGCACCTTCTACGACTCCTTTCTGAATCATTTGATAGGTTTCAGGCATGGGCTTGGGTACCGGTGTTGCTCCTAAGGCCTTTTGAACCAAGCTGCTGGTTCCGTGGCCCCTGAGCTTGAGGCCCTTAATATCCTCCAGTTTCCTAACTGCCTTATCCCTTGTAAAGAGAATACCGGGTCCATGGGCATGGAGATACATGACCTTCGTATCCATGAGCTCTTTGGGCTTAAATTTGTTATAAACAGCGTTCACAACCGCCGTGGCTGCCCTTCCGCTTGGATAACCCAGGGGCAAATCAACTGCCGATATGACCGGAAATCTACCCCGGGTGTAAGCCAGCACTGAAAAGCCAACATCTGAGAGTCCTGTCACCACACCGTCATAGCACTGTTTGGCCTTGGTCAAGGTCTGGCCGGCATAGTATTCCACGACAACCCTGCCATTTGTCCGTTTTTCTACCTCTTTACACCATGCCTCGGCTAATTTACTCTGGATGTGGGTGGGGGGGAAAAAGTTACTATAGGTGAGTTTTATAGCGGCTTCAGCTTTTATGGGCCCAACGGTCAAAAAACCAACTCCAACACATGCAACTAAAAAAAACAAAAAAATTCTTTTCTTCATAGGGACATCCTCCTTTTCAAAATGTGTAACAAGAAAGTGTTAAAACCCCAAAACAAATGTGGATATTCCTTTTCACCTCCCTTCTATGTGCAAAGTGATAAATTGGTTTCATAACAATATGTTTCGGATCTTGAATGAAAGAGTATATATACTTTTATAAACGGATCAACAAAGTTGATAGTCAGGAAGATATTTTTGGAGAAATCCATAATACTCCTCCGCTCAAAGCAAAGGACTGTCTGGAAAGATAAAGGTAGCTACAAAATGACTACATTGTATAACCAATTTACTGCATGGAATTTGACCTGTCAAGCAATTTTCTACGAATAAAAATCCGGCATGGGGTGAAAACTATTTGTTTATTCAGATATTTTTTTGTAAAGTCAT
>JADFVM010000142.1 GCA_015222555.1 Pseudomonadota bacterium | reverse complement strand
GCAGCGGGGTATGAGCGCGGAGATAACCTTCTTAATATATCGCGGCAAGCCGCGGGGAATGCACCCGCTAGGGATTCAAAATCGGCAACATAAATGAGAAAAGAGACGATTGACAAGTTAATTGGCATTGTCGGCGCGAAATATGTAACGACAGAGAAAGAGGACCTCATATGCTATTCCTATGATGCTACCGGCAGGGAATACCTTCCGGAAGCCGTTATATTCCCGGAAAGCAGAGATGAAATTTCAAAAATAATGAGACTGGCATCATCTGAAGGTTTCCCCGTCATCGCCCGTGGTGCAGGCTCCGGCTTTGTGGGAGGATCTTTAGCTACTCATGGTGGGCTCATCCTCTCTACGAAAAGATTAAACAGAATCCTGGAGATAGACAAAGATAATATGGTGGCCGTCGTAGAACCTGGCGTCATTACTGGACATCTGCAGCATGATGTTGAAGCGATGGGACTTTTTTATCCACCCGATCCCTCCAGCCTTAAATTCTGCACCCTCGGTGGAAATATAGCCATGGGCTCCGGCGGACCGCAGGCAGTCAAATATGGCGTCACAAGAGATTATGTCCTTGGACTTGAAGTTGTTTTGCCCACGGGAGAGGTCATTACAACCGGAACACGGGCAGCCAAGGGAGTTGTGGGCTACGACCTGACCAGACTTTTTGTCGGTTCTGAAGGCACATTAGGTATTGTCACAAAGGCAATTTTGAAGCTTATCCCTATGCCGATTTCAAAGGTTACCCTTTATGTGGAGTTTCCGGATACAACTCAGGCGGCAAAAGCTGTTTCAGATATTATGGCTTCAGGCCGTACACCGGCAACATTAGAATTCATAGACCATTCAGCTCTTAAATGTGTCCGGGAAGCGCTCTCGGAACCACTTAATGAGGAAATTGGAGCAATTCTTCTTATCGAGGTCCATGGCTCAGCCAGTGTTTCAAAAGAGGATTCGGAAAAAATTATCGACCTCTGCAAACAAAATGGCTCATTGCGAGTAAAGAAAACGAGGAATAAAAAAGAAGCCAATGGTTTGTGGGAAGCAAGAAGAGCCATATCACCCTCTCTATTCAAGCTGGGAACTAAAAAGATTAATGAAGATATCGTCGTTGAGAGAAGTAACATTCCGGAACTGATAGAGAGGCTGAAAGCTGTTTCTGAAAAATACGCGCTCACCATGGCCAATTTTGGGCATGCCGGCGACGGAAACATCCACGTCAATATTATGCTGCAGGGTGGTGATATTAATGAAAAGGCCCGGGCTGAGAAGGCGGTTAGAGAAGTTTTTCAAATTGCCCTTGAACTTGGTGGAACCATTTCAGGCGAACACGGCATCGGCATCAGCAAGCAACCCTATTTAAGAATGGAGCTATCGGAAAAAGAGATTGAACTAATGAAGGGGATTAAAAAAGTCTTTGATCCTCAAAATGTTCTCAATCCTGGAAAAATATTCCCGGATTGAGGGCAAAGGGCAAAAGGCTAAAGGTAATATCCCTTAGCCCTTATGCCCTTAGCCTTTAGCCTTTAGCCTTTATTTAACCTTTAACCCTATCCCGATGAACATGAACGACAAAAATTCTCTTGTAGACATTGACAGAAAACATATCTGGCATCCTTTTACTCAAATGAAAGAATGGGAAGGTTCAACGCCGATTATTATTGAGTCCGGCCAAGGCTCCTATTTAATTGACGTAGAGGGAAATCGCTATATTGACGGAGTATCTTCCCTATGGGTAACCGTTCACGGGCACAGAAAAAAAGAACTGGACGATGCCATCAGGGATCAGCTGAACAAGATTGCTCACTCCACCATGCTCGGACTTTCAAATGTCCCCTCGATTGAACTGGCAAAAAAGCTGATTCATATTTCACCAGAGTCTCTCACAAGGGTATTTTATTCCGACAGTGGATCCACTGCTGTGGAGATTGCATTAAAAATGGCTTTTCAATTCAGACAACTAAGGGGACAAAAATCGAAGACGAAGTTTATAAGCCTCAAAGAAGCCTATCACGGCGATACCATAGGCGCCGTCAGCGTTGGTGGAATGGATATCTTTCATCAGATATTCAAACCGCTACTTTTTGACTCAATGATGGTGATGTCGCCCTTCTGCTATCGCTGCGAAAAGAGTTTGGAATATCCTTCCTGTAAGCTTGAATGCCTTAATGATCTGGAAGAGGTGATGAATAAACATCACCATGAAGTAGCGGCACTCATTATGGAGCCGCTGATGCAGGGCGCTGCCGGAATGATTGCCCATCCGCAAGGGTACCTTAAAGGGGCACGAGAACTTTGTGATAAATATGATATTCATTTAATCCTGGACGAAGTAGCCACAGGATTTGGAAGGACGGGCAAGATGTTTGCCTGTGAGCATGAAAATGTATCACCTGACCTGATGACCGTTGCAAAAGGTATTTCAGGCGGCTACTTGCCACTTGCTGCTACACTGGCCTCGGAAGAAATTTATGAGGCCTTTAAAGGCGAGCATGAAGAGATGAAAACTTTTTTTCACGGTCACACCTATACAGGCAATCCGCTTGCATCTGCTGTAGCCATTAAAAACATCGAACTCTTTGAAGAGGAAAAGCTCCTTGATAAACTTCAGGACAAGATAGCGCTCATTGCAAATCGCCTGGAAGAAATCAAGGGACTTCCCCATGTGGGTGATGTCAGGCAGAAAGGCTTTATGGTGGGCATTGAACTTGTGAGAGACAAAAGGCAACGGACAGAATACAGCACAGCAGATAGGGCAGGCCATAAAGTCATCCTTGAGGCAAGAAGACAGGGTGTCATCATCAGGCCTCTGGGTAATGTTGTTGTACTCATGCCCCCCCTGTCCATATCGATGGATGAACTGAAACAGCTTTTAGACCTTGTCCATAAATCAATTGTTACTGTTACAAATAAACTTTAGTACCTTAGAAATTATTTTCTGCGTTTTTCTGGCAGAAAATAATTTCGTAAAGGTAGTTATCCGGTTCATCCGGGTTAGGAGCTGAAAAGATGGCTAAAAAAATCCTGCTGGTAGACGATGTAAAATTCTTTGTTGAATTGGAAAAAACTTTTCTTAAAAGAACCGATTGTGAAATTCTAACGGCCTATGACGGAACAGAAGCCCTTGAATTAATTCGTTCCGAGAAACCGAACCTTGTACTCATGGACCTGTATATGCCGAAACTGAACGGAGATGAGTGCTGCAGGAAAGTAAAAGATGATCCCGAAACCAGGGATATACCAATCATCATGGTCACCATGGCAGGGAAAGAAGAAGAAAGAAAGAAGTCTGAGCTGGCTGGCTGTGATGACTACATCACCAAGCCGATTAACAGGATGGAGCTTTTAGAAAGGGTTAAACACCATCTGGATATTCCCATCAGAAAATACCCGAGAGCGCCTATTGATATAGAAGCCTCTTACAACATAAACAACAAACAGTATTCCGGTCGTATAATCGAAATCAGTGAAGGGGGTCTTTTTTTCGAGAGTGAATCCCTTCATTCAAAAGGAACCTCCATTG
This sequence comes from Pseudomonadota bacterium, assembly GCA_015222555.1. Taxonomy (GTDB): domain Bacteria; phylum Desulfobacterota; class JADFVX01; order JADFVX01; family JADFVX01; genus JADFVM01. The sequence goes on along the minus strand of JADFVM010000142.1, from coordinate 297 downwards.
AATTGAGCTTCAAAATACCGGAAAGTAGTGACATCCTTATCAAGGCTGAAGGAAAAGTTGCAAGGGCTATGGATGCAAGCGAGGCAGGCACAAAAAAGGTCCGGCAGGGGATGGGAATCAAATTTTCCTATATGACTGCTGAAGCAAAAAAGGTCATTGCTAATTATATAAAAATGGGCAACTACATGGTTTAGTAACTCAGGAATAATAGTCTGCGATTTGCTGGCAGAATATTATTTAGCTTCGCACAATCGCCCTCAGAAGACATGCCGCAGAGACTTGATTTCGTGAAGGCAT
>JADFVM010000141.1 GCA_015222555.1 Pseudomonadota bacterium | reverse complement strand
GGATTATATTACAAGTACGCATCGCGGCCACGGACATCTCATTTCCAAAGGCGGAGATATAAAACTAATGATGGCCGAGCTTTTCGGAAAGAAGACCGGGTACTGCAAGGGTAAAGGCGGCTCTATGCATATTGCAGACGTCGAGTTGGGTATATTGGGAGCCAATGGCATTGTAGGTGGAGGGCCTCCTCTGGCCGCAGGAGCCGCATTAGCCGTACAGTATCAAGGAAAAGATGACGTGGCTGTATGTTTTTTTGGTGATGGGGCGGCAAACCAGGGGACTACCCATGAGGGTATGAATCTGGCAACATGCTGGAAGCTCCCGGTCGTTTTTGTCAATGAGAACAACATGTACGGCATATCCTCCTGCACTATCAATTCTATGTGTGTGGCCGATATCGCAGACAGAGCCGCTGCATACGATATGCCCGGTGTGGTAGTGGACGGAAACGACGTGATGGCCGTCTATGAAGTTGCCTCTGAAGCTGTAAAACGGGCCAGAGAGGGTAAGGGACCTTCTTTAATTGAATGCAAGACCTATCGTCACAGGGGTCATTTTGAGGGAGATCCTTGTGTATATCGGAACAAAGAGGAATTACAGGAATGGAAAGAAAAGGATCCGATCCCGCAGTTTGAGAAAAAGCTTCTGGATATGGAAGTCTTGACCCAAAAGAAGGTCGAGGAGATCAAGAGTTCTCTCGAGAAGGAACTGGCTGAAGCAACAAGTTTTGCAGAAGAAAGCCCGTTTCCGGATGTAAGCGAAGTCACAGAGGATGTCTATACAATTTAAATGAGGAAACACCCCAAAAGCATGTTTTTTAGACAGGGCGTTTCACATTTTAAGGAAGGAGGAATATACCATGCCAACAATGAATTTTGCACAGGCTTTGACAGATGCCCATAAACTCGAAATGGAACGAGATCCCAATATCTATGTAGCCGGAGAGGACGTGGGTGTTTATGGAGGTATTTTTGGTGTTACTGCCGGGCTGCTTGATCAGTTCGGTGAAAAACGGGTCCGTGACACGCCGATAACAGAGAGTGCCATAATCGGAACTGCCGTGGGCGCGGCAGCAGGTGGTCTTCGCCCGGTGATTGAATTGATGTTTGTAGACTTTATCGGGGTAGCAATGGATCAGCTTTACAATCAGGCGGCTAAGATTAAATATATGTTTGGCGGAAAAGCCGAAATACCGATGGTACTAAGAGCTGCCTGCGGAGCAGGGATTGGAGCTGCAGCCCAGCATTCACAGTGCCTCGAAGCCTGGTTTATGCATATTCCGGGTCTCAAAGTGGTGATGCCCAGCACACCCTACGATGCCAAGGGGCTTTTAATCTCGTCAATTCAAGACAACAATCCTGTGGTTTTCTTAGAGCACAAAATGCTTTATGGAGTAGAAGGGGAAGTGCCGGAAGGAGCATATACCATTCCCCTTGGAAAGGCCGACGTAAAGCGAGAGGGAGAGGATGTTACTGTCGTGGCAACAGCCAGGATGGTGCACTTCGCGTTAAGTGCGGCCGAAAAGCTTTCAGCAGAAGGTATCAGCATCGAGGTAGTTGATCCCCGCACCCTTTCGCCTTTGGATGAAGATACAATCCTTGAATCCGTAAAAAAGACAAACCGTCTTGTAATTGTACACGAAGAAGTAAAATTTGCCGGTTCAGGCGCGGAAATCGCGGCTATTGTGGCTGAAAAGGCATTTGATCATCTGGATGCACCGATCCTTCGTGTAGCTGCACCTTTTACGCCTGTACCCTTTTCTCCTCCTTTAGAGGGAGAATTTATCCCAAGCGAAGAGAAGATAATTGATGCGGTAAAAAACGTCACTGGCAAATAGCTGTCCGCAAAACATTTATTATCGCCCCCCTTCCGTAAGGGAGGGGGTATTAATGGTTAAGCAAAGGTCTCAGGAGGTTGGTTTGTCACTTGTAGGCATCATTGCCAATCCCGCGTCCGGCAAAGATATTCGCAGGCTGGTTGCTTATGGCAGCGTCTTCGATAATCAGGAAAAAGTGCGTATTGTCAGGCGGGTGCTCCTTGGTCTCGCGGCTGCGGGAGTGGAACGGATCTGTTATATGCCGGATTACTTTGGAATCGTCGAACGGGCTTTAGCCCGTGTTGAAGTCAACATCACTGTCTTTCCCACAAGGTTCCCGCTAAAAGGAAATCAGGAAGATTCCATACATGCGGCCCGTACCATGGAGAAGCAGGGCGCCGCCTGTATCATAACCCTTGGAGGTGATGGAACCAACAGGGCGGTGGCTAAAGGGAACAGTTCGGTTCCTATCCTTCCCGTCTCAACAGGAACGAACAATGTATTTCCTTCCATGGTAGAAGGAACAATAGCAGGGCTGGCAGCCGGTTTTGTGGCAGGAAAACTAGTTCCTGTGGAGGAAAGCACGTTTTTATCTACGCGGTTGGAAATAGTTCTGGATGGAAAAGTGGTTGACCTGGCACTGGTAGATGCAGTGGTCTATAATGATGCTTTTATGGCATCGCGGGCCATTTGGAATATGGACAAGGTTAGGCAAATCTTTTTAAATCGGGCCAAACCGGATAGCATCGGCCTTTCTTCAATTGGAGGTCTTATTCATCCCATTGAAGCCGAAGAACCTCAGTGCCTGTATCTGGAATTAGGTGGGAATGGACAACCTGTTACTGCCCCAGTAGCTCCCGGAATTATCGAGAAGGTATTCATAAGGACTGAAAAAGTTATGAAAATGGGTGAAGAAGTAAAAATCGGTTTCACACCTTCTGTCCTGGCCTTAGACGGCGAGCGAGAAGTGGAGGTCCGGCAGGGACAATATGCCGCAGTTCGCCTGGGAAAGGATGGTCCGGTTGTAGTTGATGTCGGCAGGACAATGTCTGCCGCAATGAAAAGGAAAGTTCTTGCGCCTGGTTATATTAACAGGCGGCCATGAGGAAAAGAGGTATAAAAACCAAACATCAGGGAACTCTTTTAATTTCAGATAGT
>JADFVM010000140.1 GCA_015222555.1 Pseudomonadota bacterium | reverse complement strand
ATGTTTTGAGCACAACGGTCCCTTTCCCGGCGCGACACTCAACTTCTCCATCTTTAGAAGTAAGACGGATATTCTTCATTAGCGTTCCTCGCTTGAGGGTAGAGGAAGAATCTTTTAAATCATCTGTACAGAATCCCCGTCATTAAGCTTGTTTCCATTGCTATCTTTTACATCCACAATTTCCTCGCGTGAGCATTATTAATTTAAGTTTTATCTATTATGCCAGTTTGCCCACTCATTTTAAATAGAGAATTTTGAAAGTGGCCAAGTGTCCCTGCTTTCTACTCATCTTTGAAATGGATTGAAAAAATGGCGGCTTTGTGTTATAAAGTCATGGATAAATAAAGCGGTTTGGTAAATTGAAGTAAATAGTCACTGTTCACGGTTTTTTCCTCCACGCAGTTTGGTAACGCGATGCATTCATCGCAACCCCTATTTTATCCTTAGTTTTTCCACTGTTTTACATTCTTAGTTTCAAGGAAAAGTTACATTTCAGGAGATTTTATGTTTGCTCTATATTATAAGCATGCTGCGCGTGCTAAAGATGATGTTTTATCCGGTTTAACTGTCGCACTGGCGCTTGTGCCGGAGGCCGTTGCCTTTTCATTTGTGGCAGGAGTCCATCCGCTTACGGGACTTTATGCCGCCTTTATGGTGGGACTCATCACAGCGCTCATCGGTGGACGACCGGGGATGATTTCCGGTGCAACGGGTGCCCTGGCTGTCGTCATGGTCAGTCTTGTTGCAAGCCATGGTGTGGAATATCTCTTTGCCACCGTTGTCTTAATGGGCGCCCTTCAAATTGCAGCCGGCCTTCTTAAACTGGGTAAGTTTATCCGGATGGTCCCTTTCCCGGTGATGCTCGGTTTTGTCAATGGCCTGGCCATTGTTATTTTTCTGGCTCAGATTCCTCAATTTCAGTTGACCCTTCCCGATGGCAGTCTAAGCTGGCTACCTAAAGGGCAGTTGGGGCTTATGCTGGCGCTTGTTTTCGGGACCATGTTTATCATGCATTATTTACCAAAAATTACACGCGCCCTTCCTGCCGGCCTCATCGCCATTCTTGCCATTTCTCTTATCGTTATCTTCGGAGGGCTAAACACCAAGACGGTTGGTGATATTGCCAGCATCGGTGGAGGATTTCCACCCTTTCATATTCCCGGGGTCCCTTTTAACCTGGAAATGATTAAGATCATCTTTCCCTATGCCATCATCCTTGCCGCCATCGGTTTGATTGAGTCTCTTCTTACGATGAGCGTCATTGATGAAATGACGGAAACCCGTGGAAAGGGCAACCGTGTCTGCATAGGACAGGGGACGGCGAATATTTTTACGGGACTTTTTAGCGGAATGGGAGGCTGTGCCATGATCGGTCAGAGTATGATCAATATCAGCTCAGGCGGTCAGCGTAACCTCTCCGGCATCTCTGCGGCGCTCTTTTTATTGAGCTTTATTCTTTTCGGCTCCTCTCTCATCGAGATGATTCCCGTTGCAGCCCTTATCGGGATCATGTTCATGGTTGTCCTTGGAACCTTTGAATGGGGGTCATTCAGGATGATAAAACGCGTTCCTCATGAAGATTTTTTTGTCATCGTTCTTGTCGCTTTGGTTACCGTATTTACGGATCTTGCCATTGCCGTCATTGTCGGTGTCATTGTTTCCGCCCTCGTATTTGCCTGGAAGCATGCAAAGGAAATCCATGCGGAAACACTTATCAATCCGGAGGGTGCAAAGGTATATAAATTAAAGGGTCCTCTCTTTTTTGCCTCCATCCACCGCTTTGGCGAAATCTTTGATCCTCTCAAAGACCCCGATGAAGTCGTAATAGACTTTGCCAACTCACGTGTTGCCGACCACTCGGCCATCGAGGCCATCGATTCGCTGGCCGAGCGCTACACAAAGGCAGGCAAGAAGCTTCATCTCTGCCATTTAAGTATGGAATGTCGGGATCTGCTTGAAAAAGCGGGGAATCTTGTTGAAGTCAATATCAAGGATGATCCGCAATACCATGTTGCCGATGATAAGCTGGCCTTCTAACTTTTAATTAATCCTCTTATTGTTTGGACCTTCCGGCTACCGAGTTATTGTAATATAGGAGGGAAATAAGGCGTCAAAGATTACCCCTTCATGCTCTGTCACCCTGAGCTTGTCGAAGGGTATAACAGGCTTTTTCAAGCATCCCCTTTCTTAACCCGCAACATCTCCCTCACTGAAATCTTTTTAAGTCTCATAAAAAGTTGATAAATCTTATCTCAGGACAAGATCTTTCTGTTATGTTAGGATAAAAAAATTTCAAGTCGTCGTACTGAATTTAGATCAGATAGGAGATAGCATTTTGACCTCAAGGCACGAGAAACTCTCCCCCCCCATATCAACGACATCCATCCGAGCAAAAATTCTCATTGCCATCGTCTTTGTTTCTCTTATTCCCAGTTTATTAGGCAGCTTTATAGTTTATACAAACACCTCAAGCAACATTTCCTATACCAAACTTAATGACCTCATGAATATTATTGATGCAAAATATATCCACCTCCTCGATTTTATGAAGAGTCAACGCTACCTTGCTAATTACCTGGGAAGCGACGAGTATATCCATCAGGCTTTAAGGGAATCCTATGAATCCGCTCATTTAGATAAAAAAAATTCTGCTGAAAATCTTTCCCTCTACCTGGAAAATTTGAGGGAGGCCTCTATTCTTAATGAGCATGTCATGAAGGCGGAAAAAGAAAAAGGTCTTGCTCTTCATAAAGTTTTCGGCAGGGATGTTAAATGGGATATTTATAGGCTTAATGGGCGGCTTCACAGGTTTGAAGAGATTTTTGTCATTGATAAGAGAGGTATTGTTATCGCCTCTTCCAAAAGAAAAAATATTGGAACAGACCTCTCTGCCAGCTCACTATTCAAAAAAGGGATGACTGATATCTATACAGAAGATGTTCATAATGATCTTGATGGAGGGACAGTTCTCTCATTTTCCGCGCCTGTCAGTGAAGATGCTCACCGTAAGCATAGTGAACAAGGGGGAAAGGACTTACTTGGCGTCGTTGGCATAAAGGTTAATACAAAAATTTTGACGGACCTTGTCACCGGTGATATCGGCAACCAGATAGGCGGAAAGCTCTTCTTTGCCGGCTATACTCCATCTACTGACTTTTACCTGGTAAACCGGGATGGCTACATGATCACCCAGTCTAAAGCCTTAAAGGGGATCAGAAATACCGTGCTTGAGCAGGAGGTCAAAACCCTTCCATGGAAACGATGCATTGATGATTCACTGCAAGTCCGTGAAGCACAGGAAATCTATCCTAACTATAACGGTACCATGGTCGGTGGGGCATCGATGTGTGTCTTTGACATGAAGTGGACCATCGTTGCCGAACAGGACAAAGATGAGATCCTTCTACTTTCCTTTCGTTTGTTGAAAATTATTATTACGATTTCTCTGCTCAGTACTTTTCTTATCGCTATTCTTGCCTATCGTTTCGCGACCAAAACATCGGCGCCTATCATCAAACTCTCTGAAGCAACCAAAGAGGTGGAAGATGGCGACTACAATGTTCAGGTCGAGATTGATTCAAAAGATGAAATCGGAGAACTGGGCAGAAGCTTCAATAACATGGTAAACAAGTTACGCGGCTACAGAAATGACCTTGAAAAAAGAAACAAGGATCTACGGAAAGCCAAGGAGGCTGCAGAAGAGGCTAATCAGGCCAAGAGCGAATTTCTTGCGACTATGTCTCATGAGTTGAGAACACCATTAAATTCTGTCATCGGCTTTTCGCAGGCTCTTAATATGGGAATGGATGGAGACTTAAATGAAAACCAAGAAAAAAGCGTTACCTATATAGAAAATGCCGGCAAACATTTACTCTATCTCGTTAATGATATCCTCGACATCTCCAAAATTGAAACTGGAAAACTGGTTCTGGAAAAGGCGCCCTTCAGCCTGAAGTCTCTGACAAACGAGATATCAGCGGTTGTGAGTGGCGAAAAAAAGAAAAATACTACTGTTGAAATCATAACAAAATACAGCCCGGAACTACCGGACATATTTATTGGAGATCAACTCCGCATTCATCAGGTACTGATAAATTTAGTCAGCAACGCCCAGAAGTTTACCGAAAAAGGTCATGTTCTAATAAGTATTGAAAAGGAAGAGGGGACAGGCAATGAATTCCTGGTACGAATATCTGTCGAGGATACAGGGCTTGGTATTCCAAATGAAAAACTGGACCATATATTTGAAAAATTTACGCAAGTCGACATGTCATCTACGCGGAGATACGGGGGCACCGGACTGGGCCTTGCAATCACAAAAAAACTGGTAGAATGTATGGAAGGCCGGATCGAGGTTGAAAGTAAAGTAAAGGAAGGGAGCACATTTACCGTTATTTTACCTCTTGAGCTCTATAAAAAACTAAGCTGAACAAGATCAAATAAACAAATATTTCCCCCTCACTCTCTATGAATATCGGGGCCTCTCTGGTAGATCAGGCGTCCTTTAAGGTAGGGGTAAAGCTATGGTACTGAAGGGATTATTGCTGTTACCCGGCAGCATTCGGCGGGTGCGCGATGGCAGGGTATAACGCTACGGGGTGTTTGACTCGAAGGGCGGGAATCCAAGGATGGCCTATCAGAGGCGGAAAAAGCGGGAGTTCAGGTAAGGAGCCTGTTGCAAACCCTTCCTCGGTAGTGCGTGTGCATCAGAAACCTTTATTCTCTAAGGTAGAAAAAGAGGGTTTTTCAAGTGTTTATTCTGTAATAATCAAAAAGTAAAATTGGTTCCCGCCCCCGGGAACCAAGGCAATAACCGCTACCCCTCTAGCTGAGGGCCGCTGTCAGCCAGGCTAAGAGGACAAGCACAACGGCAGCGATACCGAGTGCGATCTGATAAGCATCCTTAAGTCTCAGGCGGCTGCCGAATTTCCCGTAGAAGGCGCCGAAGCAAGTGCCTGAAATAAACCCTGTAATATGAGATGTGACATCGATACGCTCACCGGGTCCTCCGAGAAGGCTGAGCAGCATCAGACCCCCGATGATAGGCATCCAGCGGCGTATCCCCCGGTAAAGCCGGTTGTGGCGGGTCCGCCATGTATGGGCCGCCACGATGCCGAGTGCGGCGAAGACGGCAGTTGAGGCCCCGATGGCGTTATGTGGCGGTGTCTGTATGAAGCCGCTCACAATATTTCCCAGTATGCCGGCAAGAAGGATGCTGAACCAGGCGACGCCGGCACCTAAGACCTGACTGGCAAAGAGGCCAAAGACAAGACCGAAGGCAATATTCCCCGCCAGGTGGGGAAAGTCAGCATGGAGCGTCAGGGCGGTTACGGCTCGCCACCATTCACCCTGACGGATCAGACCGGCATTGGCGCTCCCAATCTCATTAAGGTCAAGGGTAAGGAAATTGTAATTTTGAGCGGAGTCGACTAGAAGCAGAAGTGATACGTAGATGAGCGCTCCCGGCAGCCCCTTTAAAAGGCCGGGTTGTCCAGGGGATTTAATTTCCTCTTTCTTGCTGTTTTCCAGAAAGTACAGGTGCAGCTGCTGCGCCGACTCTGCAACTCTGTCGGGACGGACAATAAGAAGAAAATGGCCCTCCCAGGGAAGCACTTCAGAGGGGATTCCAACAGATTCAAGGACAACAGCAGCCTCAACGCAGGACTTTCGCGTCCTGCTCTGGTATACGATCCCATCATTAAGGTTGGTCGTGTCAATCATTTAAAATGCCCTGTGATAGAGGAGAGAAAAGGGGGGAAAGCATCTGGCTGGCAGTCCATTATTGATGGCCGGCATGTCTTGTTAAAAAACGATCGAGCTGATTCGCAAATGCCTGGCTGTCTTTCCGGCTGAACGATGAAGGGCCACCCATAATCTCGCCGCCACCACGCAATTCATCCATCAAATTACGCATGGACAAACGTTCATGAATGGTATCTTCTGTATAGAGTTCCCCTCTGGGATTAAGGGCATGGCCTCCTTTGCTGATTACATTTGCGGCCAAAGGAATGTCCGCCGTGATAACCAGATCACCCACTTTGACGAGCTGGACGATTTCATCATCTGCCACATCAAAACCGGCAGCCACATGGATGGTCTTGATATAGGGCGATGGCGGGGTTTGCAGGGGTTGATTGGCAACGAGCGTAAGAGAGACCTTCAAGCGTTTAGCGGCACGAAATAAAATCTCCTTGATGACACTGGGGCAGGCGTCGGCATCAACCCATATTTGCATCAGGAATTATCCCTGTGAGAGCCGATACATTCAAAGCTAAACATCTTTTTCCCCTTCGCCTTGATTCAAGATTAAAGACCTGACCATACAACTTGAATGCTGTTTTATCATTCGTCTTCCAGGGCCTCATCTGCCTTTTTCACCCTTTCTTCTTCCAGCTTCCTGGCAGCCTCGGCCTGTTTGATGGGCGTGCGGATCTTTTCTACAGCAACCTCGGCGGCATGATCGGTCATCTCATCGATGGCCCCCTTTGTTTCTTCCCCATCTTTTTTTGAACATGCAGAAATTAAAGGACAAATAATAAGCAATAAAAGGACGGCATAAATGGCAAATCGTTTCATAAGCATTTTCCTCTTTTATAGTTCCACGGGCTCCTAGTCACCTTCCTCAATACCCTCAGCAACATACTGCACCACCTTCCTTGCGGGTCCCATTTCCTGACGGAGCCTCATCATCAGTGTCCTTAGGAAAGAGGTGGCCGCTTCGTATGAAAGTGCCAGGCGGAGCATCAGGAAATCGAGGACACAGTAAAAGGCCCCCGAGGCGACGGGGGGGTTGTCGGTGCGAATCTCCCAGACAGGGACGATTGCCTTCCAGGTCCAGTTTCCCAGCCATGTGCCATAAAACTCGAGGGCAAGGCAGAGGATAAACATGGTTGCATAGAGGCGACGGTTCTTTTCGGCGATAAGGCAGCCGAGAAACATGAGGTAGAGGACCATCCCGAAACGGTCAAAGCCGATCAGGTAGCCTGCCAGAACGTAGGTGCCGATGACGAGCGGCACGGCCGGAATGATAAGACGAGACAGACGCTGAGCGACGGCGCTGCCGAGGAGAAAGACGAGGACATGTCCCGGCGGGACATAGTGGGGGATGTTGTAAAGGCGGTAGTCGTAGAGCCCCCAGATGAGGGAGCAGAAGATCTCTCCTGCAAAACTGACGAGGAGACAACTCATCAACAGCCGCCGGCTTTTCGCCGGTGTCCGGTGGTAAAGGATGATAAAGAGCCCCCAGGACAAAATCCCCGCCGCGATCTGGCCCCAGAGCGGTGAAAGCCGGTCCATCCAGAGACCTAAGACGAGGGTGACGAAAATAACAGTGGCCGTCCTGCCGTCGGGGACGACATCGATGTAATTTCGTTCGGGCTGCGAAGCCCTGTTAGGGGTCAAGGTCATTATGCTGACTGTCCTGAAGAGTTATGTTGCCGCTGGCTAGCGCGGTGGGATCTCCCCGTCCGCCCCATTCTCCGACTCCGGCAAATAACAAAGGTAAACTTTCAGCGCTGAAAAATCAAGACAGTTCTTATCTGCGCGGGGCGATTCGGTCTTAAAAAGCAGGGGAAAAGGGGATTGAAAGGACGCCGGCTTTTATAATGAGGGGGAAACCTGCCCCCTTTTTATGTTCTCTGTTTACTTAAATCCGTCAGGCCTCAGGTCGCCCCTGTCTCCCCTTCGCTTCGGCCACTTTCACCCTTATCTTGTTTCCCCCCACGTTCTGGCCGTTCAGCTTCTTTATCGCAGCCAGGCCTTCACGTGGATGGAGCATCTCGACAAAACCGAAGCCCTTGGAACTGTTCGTCTCGGCATCGTAGACCAGTTGGAGGCTCGTCACCTCGCCATAAGGCTCAAAGAGTGCCCTCAACTCCTCTTCCGTCGTCTTCCTCGACAGGTTGCGCACAAGTATATTCATCTTCACTCCTTCTCAGGGCCGGGATCGGCCTTAAACGCCCCCCGAACAACCCCGCGGTTAAATGTCGTCTTATAAAGGGCTTCCCTTTCGCTATCTCTTATTCCCATCTATCCAGTCCTTGTCATTTGAATCCCTAGCGGGTGCATTCCCCGCGGCTTGCCGCGATATATTAAGAAGGTTGTCTCCGCACTCATACCCCGCTGCTTGCGGCGGGGTGATTGATTTAAGTCCAGGCCCGGGCGTCCTGAAATGATCTTCACCCTATTTGTTCTTTTGCTCTGTCACCCTGAGTTTGTCGAAGGGTATAATAGGCTTTTTCAAGTTACTATTGTAAAAATCAACAAGTTAAGCGGGTCCGATCCCGGAAGTCTCCAAATAGAGTTTTTCAACTTTTTTTCTGGCCCAGGGGGTTCTTCTCAGGAATTTCAGGCTCGATTTGATACTCGGGTCATAATTAAAACATCTTATGTCGATCATCATTCCCATTTCGTCCCAGCCGTAATGCTCAACAAGCCGGGTAAGGATCATCTCCAGAGTGATGCCGTGCAGAGGGTCATTTGATTGTTTGTCATTCATGGTTTAGCCTGTTCATTCCCCCTATACTCATATAGATAAGGTATTCTAACCTATTCAGCCGGATATTACACTTTTAATGAAATGTGTCCCAATTTTTTCATCAAGCGGACAATTCACGTCTTACAACTCCAGACAGTCTATTTGTTCTCTACACATTTGCAGGAAAAGCTTGACACCTTTGTCCATTAGCACAAATAATATTGACTATGAACCTTCTCAGTCACGCCGATCCCTCTCTGGATCACCGCAAAGATAAGCTTGCGCAAGAAATCCTGAGGATTGATAGTCGCCTGGACTCTCACATCCCTTCCACCCTTTGGATTTCCGACCTCCATGGGGAAGGAGAGCGTTTTAAGTCTATCTTGCGAGGGCGTTTCGGGCTGCTCTACCAGACCTGCAAGGAAGCCTTACCTTTCAACATGTCAGACCAGAGAATCCGGCACCTGGTGCAGATCATTCGCAACCAGTCCTATACAGGGTCAGATCAAAAAGAATTCAGCATCCCCGAAATCATTGACTTATTAACACAGATCATTAAGTTCAAAATGGATCATGTGGAATATGAGACAGAAAAAGTCATTTTGCCGGAGTTTAGACGCTATATTCTCAAGCTGGTTGCCGGTGAGAAAGTCCCAGACACCTTATTTAACGACAAAACGATTGCCTACCGCTTTATCTTTCACCTTTGTCATACCGTTAAACAGGTCTTGTTAGACAGGATTCTGGTGCTGGGAGACATTTGGGACCGGGGACCGGAACCGGATCAAATTATTCGCATCCTCTCTTCCGGGCAAATTGCGCCTTTTGTGGATTTAGTCCTGGGAAACCATGAAGTTCTATGGATGGGCGCCGCCTGTGGCAACCGGCCATTAATTGCCGAGGCCATACGGATTACCTGCCGCTACGACCTTTTTGACCTGCTTAACAGGCTGGGATTTGATGTTTCAATACTAAAAAACTTTGCCACAAAAACCTATCCTCTGGAAAAATGCACTGCTCGAATTAAGGCAACAACAGATGCCGGCAAGGCCATGGAAAAGGCCCTTTCCGTTATCCAGTTTAAACTGGAAGATGAACTCATTGCCGCTCATCCTGAATTTGAAATGGAAGGCCGCAGATCTATAGGTCATCTCGCTAATATACTGAAAGCAGGAAGTATAGAACAACTTAACGACGCCTTTTTTCCCACCATTGACCTGGAAAATCCTGCCAAACTGACCGATGAAGAAGCTGAAGTTATTGATGATCTGGAAAAACAGTTTCGAGAAAACAAGGTCTTAAAAAGGCTGCTCGCCTTTTTCTTTACCCAGGGGAAAACCTATCATGTTCACGATAAGCTTTTAAATATTCACGCCCTGGTTCCTTCCACCGCAGGGGGTGAATTTGAACTGTTTTTAGGGAAAAAGGGCAAGGCTCTTCTCGATTTTATCCAGGAAAGTATCGAAGGCGCCGGCCAAGCCTATCTTAAGGGAGAGCCACAGGACGAGACAAAGCAGGCGCTTTTCTTTTACCTCTGGTGCGGCCCCAAGTCTCCTTTTTTCGGGAAGCAGGCGATGAAAACCTTTGAAAGGTACTACCTCATCGATAAATCCACCCACACCGAACCCAGCCTTTATTGGAAAAGCAACCTGCTAACCGATGCATTCAAGCAAAAAATTCTTGCCGAGTTTGATGCCCATCGTGTGATCTATGGTCACACCCCGATCGATGTGACAAAGGGGAAAAAAATGGCCAGCAAAGATGGTATTGCCATTAATATTGATGGGGGGTTTGCCGCAGCCTATTACAACCGGGGTCATGCACTGGTGCAGACAGCCTACCAGTTATACGGAATTATTTTACCCACATCCGAAGGCCTGGAATCATCTCCGGCGCAGTCCATCTCCAACCCCCTGGCGATTGAACTGATCGCAGATTTTGATCCCCCCCTCACCGTACGGGATACCACCGACGGCAAGAAACTGTTGGCCAGGCAAAAGGAGCTTTTGCAGGAAATGAGATCTCTATCAGAAAGAAAAAAACAGGTTCCCTCTTCAATTTAAGGAAGATAAAAACCTGAAGCAGTTAAACGCTGTAATGACTTTAGGGTACCTCTAATAATCCGTCATGCCGGACTTGATCCGGTATCCAGAGGTTTGATTTGACTGGATTCCCGCTTT
>JADFVM010000139.1 GCA_015222555.1 Pseudomonadota bacterium | reverse complement strand
GGCCGACCATGAGCTGTCAGCAAGAATGCTTGCCTATGTTGGCTATGTATGGATGGGGCTGCTTGTTATATTTATCTCTATCGCTTTTGCCACCGATCTCTATCGACTCCTTATTCATATAACGGCACCTCTTGCGAAGAAAGATCTCACCGCCTTTATTCCAGCCCCCCGGATTACATTCTATGCCACCTTCATCCTGTCCCTGTTGATCTGTTTTTATGGCTATTTTGAAGCAAAGAATATCAAGGCTGAAAGACTTACCATTAAAACAAACAAGATCCCAAAAGAGATGGGGCAGCTTAAAATCGTCCAGATCTCCGATGTTCATGTAGGATTGATTGTCCGTGAGAAGCGCATAAATAAAATTGTTGAAATCATCAAGAGAGAGAAACCGGATATACTTATTTCAACAGGTGACCTTGTGGATGGAATGATGGCGGATGTAGACGGGCTTTCCAGCCTTATATCAAGCATTGAAACGGTTTATGGCAAATATGCCGTCACTGGCAATCATGAGTTTTATGCTGGCCTCGGCCATGCCCTTGACTTCACAAAAAAGGCCGGATTTGTTGTCCTTAGAGGTGCCGGTGCAACGGTGTCAGGGATATTAAACATTGCCGGTGTCGATGATTCTGCCGGCATACCTTCCGGACAGTCCAAAATAGTTGACGAAGGGGAATTGCTTTCCACCCTTCCCCGTGATAAATTTACCCTGTTATTAAAACACCGGCCGGAGGTCGATGAAAAAGCGATCGGCCTTTTCGATCTTCAGCTTTCAGGCCATACTCATAATGGACAGATTTTTCCCTTCACACTGCTGGTAAAATTCTCCTATGAGAAACTTGCCGGATTATACCTGTTGGAGAAGGGATCGAAAATCTATACAAGCCGTGGCACTGGAACATGGGGACCGCCCATACGGTTTCTGTCACCGCCGGAAGTAACAATCATTACCCTGGTTTATGAAGAAGGGAAATAAAAGGAAGCCAAAGAAATATTATTATAGTAATCCCTCCCAACCTCCCCTTACCCCAAGGGGAGGAGCTCAATTCCTTTTCTTAAGGTAGGGGGGATTGGGGGAGTTAAGCATATTTATTGATAGTGGCTTTTTTCACAATGCGCCACACAACTATAAACAATAGTCTTTTTGTTTTTCTTAAACAGTAAATTAGAGAACTTTTATGACAATCAAAGAACTGGCAAATTATATCGATCTCACCCTGCTCAAACCTGAGGTCACACAATCGGCAATTGAAGATTTCCTCAAAAATGCCCTCAAATACCCCTTTGCCTCCGTCTGCATCCCCCCCTGTTATGTCAGGCTGGCAGCAAGCCTGCTTGAAGGAAGTGGTATTAAAGTGGGAACGGTAATAGGCTTTCCTCTGGGCTACCAAACTTCTGAAACTAAAAAGACGGGCGCAAAAGAGGCCATCAAAAATGGTGCCCATGAGATTGATATGGTGATGAACATCTCGGCCTTCAAGTCAGCGGACTTCACCATCGTTGAGGATGAAATGTCTGAAATCGTATCAGTTGTTTCCGGGAATATTGTAAAGGTCATTATAGAGACCGGTTATCTGACAGAGGGAGAAAAGGCTGTTGCCTGTGATATGGTCGTCAACAGCGGCGCCCATTATGTCAAGACATCCACAGGGTTCGGTCCCGGCTATGCCACGGTGGAGGACGTGACACTGCTTGCAGAAAAAGCGGCAGGGTGGATTGAAGTCAAGGCCTCAGGGGGTATCAAAAACCTGAGTGATGCCATGAAGATGATCGATGCCGGTGCTAAGAGGCTGGGAACAAGCTCAGGAATAGAGATAGTTGAGGAATTGCAAAAGGAGTTGAAAGTAAAATAATTTATTAAATCACTGCTTTCTCATAAATTCAGGATGTGAACCCGTTTAAGCCAGAACTCTATTGTTAAAACTTTTTTATTACAAAAATGAGACAAGGAAAAATGATGACTCAAACTGTATCAGAAACAACATGGAGCGTTCTAAAACTTATAAAGTGGACGGCAGGCTATCTCTCGGAAAAGGGGATCAGTACAGCGCGGCTTGATGGAGAACTGCTTCTGGCCCATCTGCTGGGGATGGACAGAACACATCTTTATATGAACTTTGACCAGCCCCTGACAAAGGAGGAGCTTGCGGCATTTAAATCACTGGTAAAAAGAAGGGGAAATCGGGAGCCCTTGCAATATATTACAGAACGCCAGGAGTTTTGGTCCATGCCCTTCAAGGTTTCACCCAATGTTCTCATTCCACGGCCTGAGACAGAACTTCTCGTCGAAGAAGCGATAAAAGCTATAAAAGCAACCTTCCCTCAAGATGATTCATTAAACATTCTCGACATCGGTACAGGCAGCGGGGCCCTTGCAGCGGCGCTGGCAAAAGAAATAAAGTCTGCATCCATTATCGGTGTAGATATTTCAGACGAAGCGATAGCTCTTGCCAGAGAAAATATTGAACTTAATGACCTGTCATCATCGGTAACCCTCTTGCAGGGCGACCTTTTCAAGCCTGTCGGGGAAAAGCGCTTTCACCTCATTGTGTCCAATCCGCCCTACATTCCTCACCATGAACTTAAAGCCTTGCAACCGGAGGTGAGTCAGTATGAACCATTATCTGCGCTTGACGGTGGCGAGGATGGCCTTGACTATTACAGAGAGCTTATCCCAAAAGCGCCGGAATATCTTATGCCTGAGGGATGGCTCATGGTGGAACATGGCATGGGGCAAGCTGAAGAGATTATTGCCCTATTTGAAGAAACTGGCTCTTTTACGAAGATAGAAAACGTTAATGATCTGGCGGGGATTGATAGGGTAGTGAAAGGCCAGCTGGCTGATTAGCATCAAAGAAAAAAGATTAGACTCAGATCTACATTGATTCTAAAAGATTGACACCGATCTGAAAAACTTTCTCAAGATCAGGTCCATCATAGTTAATCTGTGATAATCAGTGTCAAAAAAAGGCGATTCCTATTTTTTATAAGCGATCATGAGCGAGGGTTTTTCAAAACAGTCCACAAGTTCCACACCTGAAAATCCCGCCTCTTCAAGCCACCCCTTGATTTCATTAAAGGTATAACAGTTGCCCCTCTCGGTATGAAGGAGCATATTAACTGCAAACATGGCCCGGTCAGGCGGTGAAACCCTGTTTTCGTTGATGAGTGCTTCATGGATGAGGATCATCCCATCCTCAACCATTGCATTATTAACCCTGGATAATAATTTCCTGTTTAAGTCTACCCCCTCAATGTGCAGGATATTCGAAATAAGGGCAAGGTCATAACCACTACCGATATCAGCATGGGGGTCATTATAGAAGTCTGCCGCTTTTAGTTCGATTTTTTCATCCATACAGCTCTCTTTAATTATCTCTTCTGCCACTTCCAGCGTAAGGGGAAGGTCAACAAGGGTGGCACGAAGCTGAGGGAACTGTCTGATGATTTCCATTGAATAGGACCCGGGGCCACCGCCAAGATCGAGCAACCTTTCATATTTGGAAAGATCGAGATTGCCGGCTATAATCTTTGCATTGGGTGTACCGAAATCTTTCATGGCAAGGATAAAACTTCTGTTTCGATCCCGGTTGTGGACAAGGCTCTCCTCTGGCTTGCGTGGACTTGTTCCCTTCTCAACGGCTTCATCAAGCCGAAGCCACATATCCCGCATTCTGATCAAATGGTCGAGCGTAGCACCACGATAATCGCTGCCACCTTTAACGAGATGAGTTAACCCTGTTTTTGTATTTTTGTAGTGATCATTTGTTTTGCTGAGTAATCCCAATGATACAAGTGCATCCAGAAGAATACGAAGACCCCGTTCACTAATTTCCAGTTCATCTGCCAACACATCTGCTGAGGCAGCACGACTACCCAGGCAGTTGAAGATCCCCATCTCATGAGCTGTTAAAATCACCTGGGCATCCATAAAACCGCTGGCCCTGGTCAAAATTTTATCGAGATTTGTTTCTTTCGTTGAATTATTCACAACCCAATACCTTTCTTAGCTCGGCAAAGTCCTTTGGCTTATACTTCTCAAACGCTTCTTGCCTTCTCAATATTTTTTCTGGGAGATTTGCCAATTTTTTTCCCGCACATCAATTTCCCTGTGCTTTAACTGTTTTTTTGGCGTATAATACGGGTATGTCAAAGAAATCTCTTATCAAAACGAATCCATATCTTAAGGCACCTGAGACCGGGAGTCCCTCGTTACGAATGTGTCCAGTCCTACAGCTATAGAAACCAGCACCAGCACCAAATCCATTGCCAAAAAACTTACTGAATTCAAAATTCACAAAGAGCTGTTTCCCTCTAGGCAGCAAAAAGTGTCTTCTCGATAACCTCTTTGAATATCATGTTTTGTCTGTCGGATATGTTATAGAAAAAATACGCTTGGGATAGTTTATGTTCAGATTGAATCTGCTCAGAAAGCTTCTTACACCAAGGAGAACAACATTCAGGTTCGGCATAAAATCAATGGGGGTGTCGGGGAGTGTATAGAGAAGCTTAACCGTCTCAGGATGGTATACTTCAAATGAAGTCGTATGTGCGTATGCTAACGTCTGGCCGTTTCCGGTATTGACTGTTTTTGTTTCGCCTGACTGGAGATCATGCCCCAAAATTGGTGCGATAGCGGCCGGGATTGCACATTCATCAGCGCCCGTATCGATCAGGCCAAATGTACTGTGAGTTAAACCAGTGTGGGGGTTGACAATTCTTATTGGAAGGATGGGGCGGTAGACACCGCCAGCGCATAAAGTGAAAGGGCAGTCATTAATAGGCATCAGTAGATATAAACCGTATCCTTGTCAGGCACATAAAAAACAACAGGCTCATCAATTCCCTTGTTTTTTGCCTCGTTGGAGACCTTTGCAGGATCAGAACCGGAGCAGACTACCTCCTTGTCCTTGAATGATCTTGTTGCAACATATTGTCCACCATACTTTTCGCTGTCCTTTATCAGTATATTATCTGCCATTTCGCCCTCCTGCAACTGTGAAATTATCCTATTTGTTTCACTCTGTCAAGTTTTGCCTCAGAATTAAGTATCATGTCCCCGGAACTCACCCAAGCCTTTGGAAGGAACTAGCCGCCCATAGGACAAGTTCTCCGTCAGTTGTGATATCTCATAGGGCAAGACCTGTGCATATTCCGGGTAGCGTTCGCTGAAATATCTGAATACCATCCAGCAGGCGGCATGTGCGCATACAGTAACGTCAGTGTCCTGGCTGATATAGGGGAAGCCCCTTACCGTTAGTTCAGAGCCGAGAAAATGGGTCTTATATTCCGTAAAGCAGATATGTCCCGTAGCGCTTGATATCTCTGGGGATCAAGGATTGTCCGACCGATAGGATTGATTTTTGTCGGCCTGATTACGGAAAAACCGATATAAGAGTCACTATGGTTATCGAGGTTGAAAAGCTCATCAGCGGAAATAGTCGCTGAGAAAAAGTGCAGCCTGATCGTATTGTTCGGGTAGTTCGCAAACTTCTTCGCGTAGAAATTGTAGTAGGTGCCTCTGAAGTCTTTGTCATTATACTTTTTCTCAACGATAACCGTCTTTATATCATCCGCAAAGTAAGAAGAAAGTTTACTGAAATCCCTCTCCGCCAAGTAACCGTCACAGGCACTGACTACATGTTTCCAGTCGCCCGGGGTTTCAATCTGTATAAGTGGATAATCGGTATTTTCAAGTTGTATAGACATAAAACACTTTTAGTATTAACAGATGTTACTGACTTATAATACCACCTAAAAGTCAATAGTCAAGACTGGCACCATTTCTCTTACGGCTCAGCCATTTTGTCAAATGCGTAGACACGACCCCTTTGCTTTCTATCTTGATTTCTCTCAGCCTGTCATATGTTGGGAAAGGACGCTTTTCCGTCAGACAGGTGAGAGTAAAGTATTTCGTCCCCTTCGGTGAGAAATCAAAATTGCCGCCCTCGTCTATGAACATATAAAGCGTGTTTTCTTTCATTTAGATAGTTTAGACCTGCAATTTGTCAAATGTGTACAGGCTGTCCGAGAATAGTTTTGGACTTTTTGAGTTTAGAAAAAGCTTTCGAGAATACCCCTAGAATCGACGATCTCCCATTTGGGAAGGGTTTGACCACCCCTTGGATTTGGACTTTTTTGTATTCTCGGACAGCCTGTGTAGACGCGACCCCTATTATTGCTTAAGGGATGAAGACCAGTTCCTAATTTATGAAACCGTAATGACCGGCCAATGCATATATTG